>JAQZBD010000029.1 GCA_029239235.1 Herbinix sp. | reverse complement strand
AAGTTAAGAATGCAAGCTTATTTCAGCTGTTATGAACGGTTCGAATCAGCTTGCATTCTTTTATATGGAAGAAAAAGGGTTAGATTTGGAATCTGCTCTGTTGTTATTTTCTGGCACGTATAGTATAATAACCGATGTACCTACAACCGAGGTAAATAAGGATATCAAAGGAAGGAAATGAGATATCAATGAGCAATTAATGCATATTTTAGGAGCTTTTTGCAGAATATATGGTTGCCTGAGGGCAGCACGGAGGTTATTATGGCAGAGTTATATAATATTAAAGAACAGGAAGAGCGCTTTGTACTTGTTGGCGTTGCCTCATTTGAACGAGATGATACAGTGGAGTCCTTAGAGGAGCTGGAAGAGCTAATTGAGACGGATGGAGCCATCGCTGTAGGCAAGATAATACAAAATAGAGAAAACATCCATCCGGGTACTTATATAGGAAAGGGTAAGATTGACGAAGTAAAGGCACTGGCAATAGAAATGAATGCGACGGGAGTAGTTTGTGATGATGAATTGTCACCGGTTCAGCTAAAGAACCTGGAAGAAGCATTACAGATGAAGGTTCTTGATCGTACGGTTGTTATTCTTGATATATTTGCGAATAGAGCATCCACAAAGGAAGGAAAAATTCAGGTTGAGCTTGCCCAATTGCGCTACCGCGCTACAAGATTAATCGGGATGCGAAACTCTCTCTCTCGACTGGGCGGTGGAATCGGTACCAGAGGACCCGGTGAGAAAAAGCTGGAGGTGGATCGTCGTTTAATTAAGGAGCGAATTACACAGTTAAGGCATGAATTGGAGGATATAAAATCCAACCGCGAGACTGCAAGAAGTCTTCGCAGTAAGAATCAGATTCCTGTAGTAGCAATTGTGGGATATACGAATGCAGGAAAGTCAACCTTACTGAATTATCTAACCAATGCCGGAGTGCTGGAAGAAGATAAGCTATTCGCAACCCTGGATCCTACCACCAGGAATCTTACTCTTGCAAGCGGACAACAGATATTAATGACAGATACCGTTGGGTTTATTCGAAAATTACCCCATCATCTGATTGAATCCTTCCGCAGTACTCTGGAAGAAGCAAAGTACGCTGATATTATCCTTCATGTAGTGGATAGTTGTAACCCGGACGCAGACCGGCACATGCATATTGTTTATGATACTTTGCATCAGCTGGGCGTAGAGGATAAGGTAATTATTACTGCCTTTAATAAGCAGGATAGCCCAGAGGCAGAGAAGGTGATCAAGGACTTTAAAGCAGATCATACTGTAAAGATATCGGCCAAGACGGGAATGGATGTTGACAAACTCTTAGAGCTGATTGAAAAAGTATTGAATGAGAGAAAAGTACTTTTAGAGAAAGTATTTTCCTATCAGGATGCAGGTAAAATTCAAGCCGTTCGAAAATATGGACAACTACTTGAAGAGGAATTCCAGCAGGAGGGGATTTATGTGAAAGCATATGTTCCTAAGGATATTTACCAGAGTTTATTATAGGAAATTATATGGATTTTTTGTGAGCTTTATCGACATAAATCCAAGAAATT
This sequence comes from Herbinix sp., assembly GCA_029239235.1. Classification (GTDB taxonomy): domain Bacteria; phylum Bacillota; class Clostridia; order Lachnospirales; family Lachnospiraceae; genus Mobilitalea. Next base: position 24,616 of record JAQZBD010000029.1, on the reverse strand, counting down.
CTATAGTTCTTTATTACTAATTCGACATACTAGATATTGTGTTAGTACTAAAATACTGGCATATATCTAGTATTTTTTTATTGACTATATATGTAATTTCTGGTAGTATATGTAACAGGTATTATCACAGGATAAAAACTTGAATTAGATGCGGGAAGGGAGTTAGTTACATATGATTAACGTTGTAAAAAGAGACGGTCAGGTTGGCGAATTTAACCTGAAAAAAATCAGTGAAGCAATTACAAAAGCCTTCAAGGCCACAGAGAAGTTTTACACAGAGGAGATAATTAGTCTACTGACACTTCGAGTTACCTCCGATTTTCAAAAGAAAATTAAAGAGGAAACGATTCATGTGGAAGATATTCAGGATAGCGTAGAAATCGTTCTGGAACAAACCGGATATACTGACGTGGCTAAAGCATACATCTTGTACCGCAAGAATAGAGAAAAAATCCGAAATATGAAATCCACAATTTTGGACTATAAAGAAATAGTAAATAATTATGTGAATGAGGAAGACTGGAGAGTAAAAGAGAACTCAACAGTAACTTATTCCGTCGGAGGATTAATTCTTCATAATTCCGGAGCAATTACTGCGAATTATTGGTTATCTGAAATCTATGATGAGGAGATTGCAAATGCTCATCGCAATGCAGATATCCATTTGCATGATTTAGCAATGCTTACCGGTTACTGTGCAGGCTGGTCCTTAAAGCAATTAATTAAGGAAGGTCTCGGCGGTATCCCCGGCAAGATTACCTCCTCCCCGGCAAGCCATCTATCCACCCTATGCAATCAGATGGTTAATTTCCTGGGCATCATGCAGAATGAATGGGCCGGAGCTCAAGCATTTTCTTCCTTTGATACTTATTTAGCGCCTTTTGTTAAGATTGATAATTTATCCTATCGTGAAGTGAAGCAATGTATTCAATCCTTTGTCTATGGTGTGAATACACCCAGTCGTTGGGGAACACAGGCTCCTTTCTCAAATATTACCTTAGACTGGACGGTTCCTAATGATTTGGCTGAGCTGCCGTGCATCGTTGGCGGTAAGGAGATGGATTTTAAACATAAAGATTGCAAAAAAGAGATGGATATGGTAAATAAAGCCTTTATTGAAATTATGATCGAGGGTGATGCTAACGGTCGTGGTTTCCAGTATCCAATTCCTACCTATTCCATTACCAGAGATTTTGACTGGTCTGACACGGAAAACAATCGTTTACTATTCGAAATGACAGCAAAATACGGTACCCCGTATTTCTCAAATTATATAAACAGTGATATGGAGCCCAGTGATGTACGCTCTATGTGCTGCAGATTACGTCTTGATCTTCGTGAGCTGCGCAAAAAGACAGGTGGCTTCTTTGGCTCCGGTGAAAGTACAGGCTCTGTTGGCGTTGTGACCATCAATATGCCGCGTATCGCATATCAGGCTGCCGATGAGAAGGACTTCTTTATCCGTCTTGACCGAATGATGGATATATCTGCCCGTTCCTTAAAGGTGAAGAGAAAGGTTATTTCAAAACTGCTTGATGAAGGCTTATATCCATATACAAAGCGTTATTTGGGAACCTTTGAAAGCCACTTCTCAACCATTGGTTTAATTGGTATGAATGAAGTTGGTCTGAATGCAAAATGGCTTGGCGAAGATATGACTCATAAGGAAACCAAGGACTTTACCATTAAAACATTAAATTATATGAGGGAACGCCTCTCAGATTATCAGGAAAAGTATGGAGATCTCTATAACCTGGAAGCTACTCCGGCAGAATCTACTACCTACCGTCTTGCGAAAGCAGATAAGAAGCGTTGGCCAGAGATCAAGACAGCAGGAAAAGAGGGAGATACTCCTTATTATACAAATAGCTCTCATTTACCGGTAGGATATACGGAGGATGTCTTTGAAGCTCTTGATATTCAAGATGAGCTTCAGACCCTATATACCTCAGGAACAGTATTCCATGCCTTCCTTGGAGAGAAGCTCCCCGATTGGGAAGCTGCTGCAAAACTAGTGAAAACAATTGCTTCTAACTATAAATTACCCTACTATACCATGTCCCCAACCTATTCCGTATGCAAAGCTCATGGCTATCTGGTGGGAGAACAATTCACCTGTCCTCACTGCGGTGAAAAGGCAGAGGTATATAGCCGTATAACCGGCTACTATCGTCCGGTTCAAAACTGGAACGAAGGCAAGGCTCAAGAATATAAGAATCGCAGGATTTATAATCTTACACAGTCCAGAGCTTTGGAAAATGCTGCATGGAACAGAGAATCAAGAATGGTAGAGAATGAAGAAGAAGTTCAGATGCTGGACGGATTATATTTATTTACCACTAAGACTTGCCCAAATTGCTATATGGCTAAAGAATATTTAAAGGGCATGGGTCATGCAGTCGTAGACGCGGAAGAAAATCCGGAGCTTGCAAGGGAATACGGTATTATGCAAGCGCCAACTCTGGTGGAAATAAGAGCCGGAAAGGCTACAAAATACGTCAATGCGTCCAATATAAAGCATTTTGTGGACGAGCAGATGGTATGTATGAATTCCTAAGTAGTAATTTAGGAACATGAAAAAGCTGACAAGATAACTGACATACGGTATTCGTATCAGGTAGGTGTATTCCCCAAAGTATACCTATTTGATACGAATACTTTTTTTCTTGCTTTGAATCCTGTGCTGAGTTAGAATATATATTGATTATAGCGTTGAATGTGCGAGGTTTAGGTTGTGAAGTGAAGCTGGGTGCATCTATATCCACCTGGGCTTGCCTTTAACATCCCATGATTGCCAAGTGCAGGCAATCACGGGAGGCCCGGTCTGCGCCCATATGGATATAGATGCACCCAGCCTCACGGCCTTAGTGTAACGAGGGCTTTTGACGCTCGAATCATATAATTGAGATAAGAAAAGATAACATAAAATGGAAAACAATATTCCATTCTGCTAATTAGGTAATACTTTATTTTTAATTGCTTAGTACAAAGGAAGAATGTAAATTTTCAATTACAAATATATAAGATAATGGAGGATAAGGATGAGCCAGGCGGATAACATATTCATAGATATGTGCAGAGATATATTAGAAAACGGTGTCAGTACCGAGGGAGAGAAGGTACGTCCAAAGTGGGAGGATGGCTCTTTCGCCTATACGATCAAAAAATTCGGTGTTGTAAATCGATATGATTTATCAAAGGAATTTCCCGCATCCACCCTGCGTAAAACTGCCTTTAAGAGCTGTATCGACGAGCTGCTGTGGATCTGGCAGAAGAAGTCCAGCAATATTCATGACCTAAACAGTCATATTTGGGATGCCTGGGCAGACGAAGAAGGTTCCATAGGAAAGGCTTACGGCTATCAGTTAGCGGTAAAACATAAATATAAAGAAGGCGAGATGGATCAGGTAGACCGGGTAATCTACGATCTGAAAAATAATCCATACAGCCGCAGAATAATGACGAATATCTATGTTCACCAGGACTTACATGAGATGAGACTTTATCCCTGTGCCTACAGCATGACCTTCAACATCACAAAGAAAAAGGACAGCGAGAAATTAACACTCAATGGCATCTTAAACCAACGCTCCAACGACATTCTGGCAGCAAACAGCTGGAATGTATGCCAATACTCCGTACTACTCCACATGCTGGCCAGGGTCTGTGACTTTGAGGTAGGAGAATTAGTGCACGTCATCGCAGATGCCCACATTTACGACCGCCACATCCCAATCATCCAGGAACTTATCGAACGCCCAACCTACGAAGCCCCAACCTTCTGGATGAACCCGGACATCAAAGACTTCTACCAGTTCACCGTAGAAGACTTCGAGCTACGAAACTACCAACACGGTCCCAAAGTAGCCCCGATCCCCGTAGCAGTCTAACGAGGAGAATGGGTATCCTCAAATTTTATGGGTTGCTAAGCCCAATGACTGCAATCATAATATTCAGAAACAAAATTATCTAATGTCAAATGTATTCCAACCAACTATAACGATGAGGGTGAGTGTATCTGTGTTCAGATGGCGCAGACCGGCATCTGTTGGTTGCCTGGATTTGGCAAACAACGGATGGAAAGGCAAGTCCAGATGAATACAGATACACTCACCCTCATCTCACAGCCTAAATCTAGCCCCAATTCAATTTGAAAGGATGAACAATTCGATGCAATGTATCGTAGCAGTAGATAAAAACTGGGCAATAGGATACCAAAACAAGCTTTTGGTAAGCATTCCTGCCGACATGCGCTTTTTCCGCGATGAGACAACGGGAAAAGTAGTTATCATGGGAAGAAAAACCCTAGAGACCTTTCCGGGAGGACAACCTTTAAAAAACAGAACAAACATTGTAATAACCCGAGATCCTGAATTTAAGGTAAAGGATGCAATCGTGGTACATAGTGTAGAAGAAGCGCTGGAAATCACGAAAAAGTATAGAACTGATGATATCTATGTCATTGGAGGTGACAGTGTATACCGGCAATTCCTGCCCTACTGCAATATCGCTCATATTACAAAAATCGATTATAGCTATCATGCAGACACTTATTTTCCTAAATTAGATCAAATGGAAGAATGGGTATTGGCAGAAGAAAGTGATGAGCATACTTATTATGACTTAGCCTATACTTTCTGCAGATATGAAAGAAAGAAGTAGTTAAGGAATTAGTAAAGTAAAATTCACCAAAAAAAGGTGAAATGTCTGTGAAAGCGGTAGAATAAGAGAAAAAGTACTTGAAAAAAATGGCTTAAAAGGCTACTATTAAGGGTATATAAAAATTGGTAAACGAAAGGAATCTGAATCACAGATTTCAAAACAGGAAGGATGATAAGATGCTTGATATTAAAATTGAGATGACGAAAAACCCAAAGGTATTACCGGGAGCTGATAATCCTTTGAAATTTGGAACTATTTTTACCGATCATATGTTCATTATGAATTATGAGATCGGAAAAGGATGGTATGATCCACGAGTGATACCCTATCAGCCTCTTAATTTAGAGCCTTCCGCTATGGTCTTCCATTATGGTCAAGAAATGTTTGAGGGATTAAAAGCATATAAGACAGAGGATGACAGAACTCTATTATTTCGTCCAAATAAAAATATTGAAAGAGCAAATAAAACAAACCGTAGAATTTGTATTCCTGAAATTCCGGAAGAGGATTTTCTTCAGGCAATTAAGGCTGTGGTAAAGGTGGATGAAGCTTGGATCCCAACAAAACCGGGGACTTCTCTTTACATTAGACCATTCGTTATCGCAACAGATCCTTTCTTAGGTGTTAGACCCTCAGAGCGTTATCTATTCATTGTTATCCTATCTCCGGTAGGGGCATATTATCCGGAGGGCTTGAATCCGGTTAAGATCTGGATTGAAGATGAATATGTAAGAGCAGTAAAGGGTGGTATCGGTGAAGCTAAAACCGGCGCAAATTATGTTGCGTCTCTAAAATCCCAGGTTAAAGCTCATGATGAAGGTTATTCCCAAGTGCTATGGGTTGATGGTGTGCACAGAAAGTATATTGAAGAAGTCGGCGCCATGAATATTTTCTTCAAGATTAATGGTAAGGTAATAACTCCTGAATTAAATGGAAGCATTTTACCAGGTGTTACCAGAGATTCTGTCCTTGTGCTCTGCAGAGAATGGGGACTACCAACAGAAGAGAGAAAGATATCGATTGATGAGATTTATGAGGCAGCGCAGAATGGTACATTGGAAGAAGTGTGGGGTTCCGGTACAGCTGCGGTAATTTCACCGGTAGGACAACTACGTTGGGAAGAGAATATTATGCAGGTGCAAGATGGCGGTATCGGTCCGATCAGTCAAAGACTTTACGATACAATTACAGGAATTCAATTGGGTAGCTTAAAAGATACACACAACTGGACAGTTGAAGTTTAATAAGATCATTGGTAGGAGGTATTAAATGAGTGGTAATCAGCTATATGCAGAAGCTGGGGTGAAACGAAAAAGTGATTCAAAGACAATGTTGATGCGGGGATTAATGATATTTGCAATCATTGTAGGGATTTTATTATTAATGATTGGAAGTTATTTTTCCATTGTTGGAGTTATTCTTATTGCAGGTATGGTTTTTCTGTTTCCCAAATTAAATATGGAATATGAATATGTTTTTGTAGATGGTCAAATTGATTTTGATCGAATTACCGGTGGTAATAGAAGGAAAACAATACTTCGTATTGATTTGGAGCAGGCAGAAATTATTGCACCCGAGGGTTCCCATGCCTTGGATAGCTATAACAACAACACGCAGCTTGAGAAAAAGGACTTTTCCTCTGGTGATAAGAATGTGAAAGCATATATTATTATCGTGAATAAAAATGAGAAAAGATATAGAATCTCATTTGAGCCAAGTGAAAAGATGCTTACGATGATGAAACAAAAGTATCCTAGAAAATTAAATCAGTATTAAATTTTAGAGAGGATGTAATGGAGTACATATTTAATGGTACTCCATCACATCCTCTTTACAAAAAATAAAACTTTTTAAAACGGTCGATTTGTCAGAAGTGTCCGCTTGTTGCGTACAAAGTACGTGATGCAGAGGTTAGTTGGTATATCATGGAAAGAAGTGACCCGCTGCTCCCGTAGTTATACAATAATTGTAAAAAATAATATATTATATACCATAATTAGGGATTATTTTCTTGATTTTTCATGGTTGACAATATGGGATTAATTCGTTATACTTTTAAAAATCTATCAAAAATTGCAGCCTAAATTGCGGTCTTTTAGACCGGTAAGTTAGGCACAGTCATGATTTATACTAAATAATAAGATAAGAAAGTGAGGAGATTAGCAAAATGGGACAAATTATCGGTGATGGAATTACATTTGATGATGTGCTGTTAGTACCTGCTTTTTCTGAGGTAATACCAAATCAAGTCGACCTGTCAACCTACTTAACAAAAACAATTAAACTGAACATCCCTTTGATGAGCGCCGGCATGGATACTGTAACAGAAAACCGTATGGCGATCGCTATGGCAAGACAGGGAGGTATCGGTGTTATTCATAAAAACATGTCAATTGAGGCACAGGCAGAAGAGGTAGACAAAGTAAAACGTTCAGAGAATGGTGTTATTACCGATCCATTTTATTTATCTCCGGAACATACCTTAGAGGATGCCAATGACTTGATGGCAAAATACAGAATTTCCGGCGTACCGATTGTGGCAGATGGTAAAAAGTTGGTCGGAATTATAACAAACCGTGATTTGAAGTTTGAAACAGACTTTTCTAAGAAAATTAAAGAATCCATGACTACCGAAGGCTTAGTTACAGCAAGAGAAGGTATCACCTTAGAGGAAGCAAAGAAGATTTTGGCTTCTGCCAGAAAAGAGAAGCTTCCATTGGTAGATGCTGATGGTAATTTAAAGGGCCTTATTACAATAAAGGATATCGAAAAACAGATTAAATATCCACTTTCCGCTAAGGATTCACAAGGCCGTCTGTTATGCGCAGCAGCAGTAGGAATAACAAATAATATTATGGAACGTGTTGATGCACTGGTTAAGGCTAAAGTGGATGCCATTGTGATTGATACCGCTCACGGACATTCCGCAAATGTATTAAAAACCGTAAGAATGGTACGTGATGCATATCCCAATGTTCAAATTATTGCAGGAAATGTGGCAACCGGCGAGGCTACCCTTGATTTAATTAAAGCCGGAGTTGACGCGGTTAAAGTTGGTATTGGACCAGGCTCCATCTGTACTACACGAGTTGTAGCAGGTATCGGTGTTCCTCAGATCTCCGCAATCATGGATTCCTATGCTGTTGCGAAAGAATATGGTATACCGATCATTGGCGATGGTGGAATCAAGTATTCCGGTGATGTAACAAAAGCCATTGCAGCAGGTGCAAACGTTTGTATGATGGGTAGTATTTTTGCTGGCTGTGATGAAAGTCCTGGAACTTTCGAGTTGTTCCAGGGTAGAAAATATAAGGTATACCGTGGCATGGGTTCTATCGCAGCTATGGAGCAGGGAAGTAAGGATCGTTATTTCCAAACGGATGCGAAGAAGCTTGTTCCCGAAGGTGTGGAAGGACGAGTAGCATACAAGGGTACCGTAGAAGATACGGTATTCCAGTTGATTGGTGGTTTAAGATCAGGTATGGGCTACTGCGGAGCAAAGACTGTTAAGATGCTGCAGGACAATGGAAGATTTGTTAAAATCTCTGCTGCTTCCTTAAAAGAGAGTCATCCGCATGACATCCATATCACCAAGGAAGCTCCGAATTATAGTGTTGAGGAATAAGATTTGATACACTAGACTTGAAACAACAATAGAAGAGAGAAATATTAGGGCAAGGAAAATTTCATTTCAGTGAAGATTTTCTTGCCCTTTCATCGTTATAATATATAATATATCAAAATTTGACAATTTAAGATAAGTGAAATACAATGAAATATATTTGGACAAACTAAATGGCATAGTGTAAATAAGTATTTAAAAATAGGTGGATAAATGACTAAAATATTATCGAAAGAAAAATGGCGCAAACGACGCAGAAGAAAAAGATACGCAGTATTAACCATGTGTATATCCTTAATTATGATATTCTTTGCTTTTACAGCGGTCATAGGGTTTGAATTGATCAGAGGCAGGCTAAATCAAAATATCCCAGAGACAGAGACATTTTCGGAGACGTTGCCCGGAGGAACTGCGATTCAGCTGGAGTATTTGACACCCAATCCATACTCCAGACCTCAAACCAGTTTAAAGCATGTAAAGTCTATAGTGGTTCATTACACGGCAAATCCGGAAACCTCAGCGAAAAATAACCGAAATTATTTTGATAATTTAGCTAAGACCCACCTCACCTATGCAAGCAGCCATTTCGTTATAGGTTTGGAGGGAGAGATCATTCAGTGCTTGCCCCTGACGGAGCAATCCTATGCCTCTAATGACCGGAATGATGATACAATATCCATTGAGTGCTGCCATCCGGATACTACTGGGAAATTCAATGAGAGTACCTATGATGCCTTAGTTAATCTAACAGCAGGCTTATGTATGGAGTTCAATTTGAAGAAAGAAGATATCATTAGACATTACGATGTGAGCCACAAAAAGTGTCCCCTTTATTTTGTTGAGCATGAAGATGAATGGGAGATTTTTAAAGAGGATGTAATGAAAGTAGTAAATAGCAGGAACAGTACCGGTTAAGGGAGTGTTCCTGCTATTTTACATAAGTATAGAGAATGCTTTTCGTTGATTTTATAGTTAGCATGTTACATTGGCTTTTTTCGCTGTTTCACAATAAAATAGATAAGCTGAGCAATAAAGGATACAACAAATCCAATCAGAACTATCATTATAAATGATAGGATGCTGATCAAATCCTCCCATCCCTGCGCTACATTGGCATAGACAACATACATCATATACACAATACCTACAATGGTGAAGAGAGAATATAGATAAAAGAATAGCTGCTGCCCAATGTATCCTGCAAGGCATGGTGGGATGGCAACAAGAACGGAGAAGAAAAGTAGTCGTAGCATCTCGACGGACATGGAAAAGGTCTGTATTAATATCCTGTTTATAACAAAGGATGTTAGTATGAGTAAAGTATAAATAATGCAAACTATAATCCACTTATTTGATCGTTTTGTTGGCAACATAGATTATCCTTTCCCATATACAAAGATATGTTGATAAATATCTCCGAATCCGAAGAATATGTTGATAGTATTAGTAAGTTGATAGCATCAGTAAGTTGATAGCATTAGTAAGTTAATAGTATTAGTAATTAATAGTATTAGTAATTGATAGTATTAATATTAGTATTAGGTCTCGTTAGCAGAATTATACTGCTGAGAAAGGTGCTTTACAAAGAAAGAGCTAACTCACACAGCATAGAGTTAGCCTTTAGGACAATCTAAAGTGATATTTTAATTTCTTTTCCAATCGGATTATACTGTCTATAGGCTACACCTGCAGCATCCAGCATTCGCTTTGCAGCAATTACTGAATCAGAGGTTGCATACTTATCACACATGAAAATAATCTCTTTAATTCCTTTTTGAATGATAGCTTTCGTACATTCATTACATGGAAATAAAGTGGTATAGACCTTTGCCCCCTTCATATGTGTCCCGGTATAATTTAAAATGGCATTGAATTCAGCGTGGCATACATAGAAATACTTGGTATCCAGATCTTCGCCTTCCCGTTCCCAAGGGAATTCGTCATCAGAGCAGCCAAGAGGCATACCGTTATATCCTACGGATAAGATCTTATTATCTTCGCTAACAATACAAGCACCAACGCTTGTGCTGGGATCCTTGCTTCGTTCCGTGGAGAGCAGAGCAATTCCCATAAAGTATTCATCCCATTTTAAATAATCCTGCTTTTTCATAGGTAGTATCCTCCACTTCATGTTTTAATATTCGATTAAAATTTACCTTAATCCTATCATATCATACTGCAGTTTTCAACTGAAACATACGAAATGAGACCAATGTCCATAAGCTACGTAAAAAGAGTGCACTAAATTTTAGCGCACTCTTGTAGTAGATCTATTTTATTAATATTTACTACCAGCAACCTGAACCTTAATTAAATTGGTAGTACCGGACATTCCAAGAGGAACACCTGCTGTAAGAATAGCAAGCTCTCCATCTTTAAGATAGCCCTCATCCTCTACAGCCTGAATGGCATGCTCGAATAATTCGAAGGTATCATGCTCCAGATTGATGAGCAATGGTGTTACACCCCAGGACAGATTCATCTGGCGGCAAACGATCGGATTAGTGGAGCAACCAAGGATCTGGCACTCAGGGCGATAGCGGGAGATCATACGAGCAGTAATACCGGAGGTTGTTACGGTAATGATCATTTTTGCATTTAAATCATGAGCTACTGTTACTGTTGCACGGGATACCGCATCTGTTACAGTAGGGTCTGTATTAGCTTCCATTATACGGAATCTCTTTTTATAATCAATATCTGCCTCTGCGCGCATTGCTATTTTTACCATGGTTTTCAGTGATTCTACCGGGTAATCACCATTTGCTGTTTCGCCGGAGAGCATGATAGCGCTTGTTCCATCGTAGATCGCATTAGCAACGTCGGTACTCTCAGCTCTGGTAGGACGAGGATTCTTCATCATGGAATCCAGCATCTGAGTAGCTGTGATAACCTGTTTACCGGCATTGTATACCTTCTTGATGATCATTTTCTGAAGCACAGGAACTTCCTCTAATGGAATTTCAACACCCATATCGCCGCGGGCAATCATGATTCCATCGGCAGCTTCAATAATTTCATCAATGTTAGCAACGCCCTGATAATTCTCAATCTTTGCAATAATATTGGTCTGGGACTGGTATTTGTTCAGAATTTTTCTGATGTCCTTAACATCTTCTGCTGTTCTGACAAAGGAAGCCGCAATAAAATCATATTTCTGCTCAATACCAAAGATGATATCAGAGCGATCCTTATCACTAATGTATGGCATGGATAAATGTACTCCAGGAACATTTACACCTTTTCTATTAGAGATTACACCACTGTTACGAACAGTACAAATGATGTCTGTTGAAGTTACATCATCTACGATCATTTCAATTAAACCGTCATCAATCAGAATTCTTGTACCGGCTTCCACGTCAAAAATTAAATTGGGATAGGAAATGGAAACGATACTTTCATCACCTTCAACTTCTCTGGAAGTTAAGGTAAAGGTCTGACCATCTACCAAGTGGATTTTTTTATTATCCTTAAAGGTACCGATTCGAATTTCAGGACCTTTGGTATCCAGCAGGGTAGCAATCGGTTTGTCTAATTCTTTTCTTAGTTTTTCAATAATTCTTAAACGGCCTAAATGTTCCTCGTGATCTCCATGTGAGAAGTTAAAACGGGCAACATCCATACCGGCATTAATCAATTCTCTAATTACGGGTTCGTCATTTGCTGACGGTCCAAGTGTGCATATGATTTTCGTCTTTCTCATGCTTACTCCATTCCTCCGCTGATGGCGGAATATTAATATGGTACAATAGTAAATTAAAATTTTAATCCTTTGCTTTTACGATTTCTAATGCTTACATGACTCTTTTTCCAGAAGAAAATACCGATAAATGCTGCACAGCATAGCAATACAATAGCAATGATGAGAATTGCACAATGCATGAAAAATGCTTCCGGTAACATTAGGATAACAGGATCTGTAGCAGGATCAAAGATCCAGTAATCATTTTTGAAACAAAGCTGATGAAATAACAGAAATGCCCGGTCAAAGTCAATTGCAATATAAGCTCCGAGTAGCAAAGGTAGAACAATCGCGGTAATGGCAGAGACGAGAAGATAGTAGAAGTCTCTGTTTTTGGCTTTTCTTATGATGATGACAACCCCAATAATTAATGTCAGTGCGCCTATAAAATAGAAGCTGGTAAATATATTTTTCACCTCAGCAAAATGCTGTAATCCGCTAGCGGATGCCTCAAGAGTGGGGAAGTTCAAGTCTCCGGTAAAGAAGGGAGAACAGTAATCAATCAGTGCATCATAGTTTTTAATGATTTCTGCCTTTTCCATACCCGAGGCTGCTTCTATATTAAGGGTATTGATATCCATGTAATATAGCGGTCGAAAATTAATTGTAATAACAACAGCTATAGAAATAAATAGTAGTGTAAATACAATACCTATAAATATGTCTGAAAATTTAAAATGCCTCATAGAAACCTCCTGGAATGAGCAGTAAGTACCTTAACCATTGATACGAATAGAGTTCCAAACGAATTATAGTATAATTTGAACACGAATGCAATATTAAGATGATATATTAACACGACAAACGCAGGAATCAATAAATAATGAAAATATGGTCTAAATCACTTAAATAAATTAATTTATCCTATCAAAAAATGATATAATTTAAATTAAGAAAGCGAAACCTTGTTTGAAAAATAAATTATTACTCTAGTTTTCACAGAATGATAGCTCCTGCGATTGTTTTTGATATATGAAGAGAACGAAGCTCAATATATATTAGAATTAACAATAAGATAGATAAGTATTTATAAATTGAAATAAATATTTCCTTGTTGTAATATTCTAATATAAAATGTAAGCAGTAACGAAAATACAGGTCAGAAAAGGAGACGCATCATGCGAGCATTGATCAGCGTATCGGACAAAACAGGCATAGTTGATTTTGCCAGGGAACTAGTAGTGTTAGGGATTGAGATCATCTCTACAGGAGGAACTTACGGTAAATTAAAGGAAGCGGGAGTTCCGGCAATTGAAGTTTCGGAGCTGACCGGATTTCCAGAGTGCTTGGACGGACGTGTAAAGACACTTCATCCTACCGTACATGCAGGCCTCCTGGCAATGAGAAGTAACCCGGATCACATGAAGCAGCTTTTGGATCTGAACATAGAGACAATCGACCTTGTAGTCGTAAACTTATATCCCTTCAAAGCAACCATCTTAAAGGATAATGTACAGAAACATGAGGCAGTTGAGAATATTGATATCGGCGGGCCGACAATGCTGCGTTCTGCTGCAAAGAACTATCAGGATGTTGCTGTAGTAGTTGATCCCAGGGATTATCAGCAGGTATTAAGTGAGCTAAAGGAGAAAAACCAGGTATCTTTGGATACTAAGTTTTACTTGATGCAAAAGGTATTTGAACATACCTCCTCCTATGATACTATGATTGCCGACTATTTGAAAAAAGAAAGACAGGATAAATCTTTACCGGAGACCCTGACCATGACCTTTGAAAAGGTTCAGGATATGCGATATGGTGAGAATCCACATCAGTCAGCTGCATTCTATCGTGAAATCGGTAAGAAAAAAGGGTCTATTACGGACGCTGTTCAGCTGCATGGTAAGGAATTGTCCTTCAATAATATAAATGATACCAATGGTGCGTTAGAGCTGCTGAAAGAATTTACTGAGCCTACAGTTGTTGGCTGCAAGCATGGCAATCCCTGTGGCGTTGGCAGTGCTGAGGATATCTATGGTGCTTGGAAGAAAGCTTTTGAAGCAGACAAGACATCGATTTTTGGCGGTATTGTTGTTGCTAATCGTGAAGTTGACTGCGCAATGGCAGAGGAGATGAAGGAAATCTTCCTAGAGGTGGTGGTTGCTCCTTCCTACTCCAAGGAAGCGCTGGAGCTTTTAACCATTAAGAAGAATATCAGACTTTTGGCGCTTAAGGATATTGAGGTTCCTCAGGATGAAAATGCATATGACTTAAAGAAGGTAAATGGTGGTCTGATTGTTCAGAGTATCGACAGCAAGCTTTTGGTAGAAGAAGATTTAAAGGTAGTGACTGACCGAGTACCATCTGCGAAAGAAATGGAAGATTTAATCTTTGCCTGGAAGGTAGTGAAGTTTGTTAAATCCAATGGCATTGCGCTTGCAAAGGACAAGCAGTCCATTGGCATCGGACCTGGACAGGTGAATCGTATCTGGGCTACAAAGCAATCCATTGAACATGCTAAAGAGCTGATTAGTGAAGATGCTGCTAAGGGTGCGGTGCTTGCCTCGGATGCTTTCTTCCCCTTTGATGATTGTGTTGAAGTAGCACATCAGGCTGGGATTACTGCAATTATTCAACCCGGCGGGGCTGGCAGAGATGAGGATTCCATTAAGAAGTGCAATGAGTATGGCATTGCCATGGTGTTCACTGGGATGAGACATTTTAAACATTGAAATCGCTTCATAAATGAAGTGTTAAACAAGCGTTTCAATTACAGTATTCTAATTAAGCTTTAAATTTAAATTGTTCAGGTGATATGAAAAAGGAGTTGAGATTGATTGATCAATTTCAACTCCTGGTTTCCTTGTTTAATTATAACCCCGTTCCCTTCAGATAACTTTTAAAATATGGTAACGACTCCCTTTTACCACATATATATAAAAATTACTTTTGTTTGCTTGTGATTATAATCTAACTACATTTGCAGCCTGAGGTCCTTTGTCACCCTTAACTACATCAAATGATACCTTTTCTCCTTCTTCAAGAACCTTGAAGCCGTCCATCTGAAGCGCTGAGAAATGAACAAATACATCGTTTCCTTCTTCATCTGAAATAAATCCAAATCCTTTTTTTGCGTTAAACCATTTTACTGTTCCTGTCTTCATAATAAGCCTCCCAAAACGTAATTTGAATTGCACTACCATATCTAGTAATGATAGTATAAATTTAACATAAATTCAATAAAATGTCAAACGATATTGTTATTTTTTGTAATATTTTAACGGAATAAGTTTCTGTGAAGATTTTGTCGTTGGAAATTATCCTAACGTAATGAAATGACAAATAAAGAAAATTATGTTATCATGAATAAGCATATATAATAAATTGCGATACTTATAACTATAAAAATAAATATATCACAGGAACAAAAGTATGTTTCTGTGATCGAGGTTCACAGCGCAAATGCAGCGCTTTTTATTAAGAAGTGAAAAACAACTTTTCATAACTAAAATAATCCAACCGTATGATAAGATACGATAACAAATGAACGGAGGTTAACTACATGAAATGTGAAATTCCTTCCTCATACGAATTTTTATTCGAGGAAAAACTGGATGATCTAAATGCAATAGGTAAAGTATTAGCCCATAAAAAGACTGGTGCAAGAGTAACACTAATCGTAAATGATGACAATAATAAAGTGTTTTCCATTGGATTTCGTACACCACCGGTAAATAGTACAGGAGTAGCACATATTATTGAGCATTCAGTACTATGCGGTTCCAAGAATTTCCCGGCGAAGGATCCTTTTGTAGAATTGGCGAAGGGTTCCTTAAATACCTTTTTAAATGCCATGACTTATCCGGATAAAACCGTATATCCTGTGGCTAGTATGAATGACCAGGATTTTAAAAATTTGATGCATGTCTATATGGATGCGGTGCTATATCCTAATATTTATCAAAGAAAAGAAATCTTTCTGCAAGAGGGCTGGCATTATGAGCTTGAAAATGAGGCCTCTGATTTAACCATTAACGGCGTTGTATACAATGAGATGAAAGGGGCATTTTCTTCCCCGGAATCACAGCTGTACCGATTAGTGCAAAACTCATTATTTCCTGATACCACTTATGGCGTAGAATCCGGTGGAGACCCGGCTTTTATTCCGGAATTATCCTATGAAGAATTCATTGAATTTCATAAGACCTATTATCACCCATCAAATAGCTATATTTACTTGTATGGTGACATGGATTTCGAAGAACGTTTGACTTGGTTGGATAAGGAATATTTGAATCAATATGATCGTTTGGATGTGGATTCCGCGGTGAAGCTTCAAAACACCTTTGATTCCATTCGTGAAGTAAGGGAATTTTATTCTTTAAGTGAAGGTGAGGAGATCAAGGACAATACTTATCTAAGCTACAATACGGTTGTGGGCAATTCTCTGAATAAGGAATTAGGATTGGTATTCCAAGTACTTGATTATGTTCTTTTGCAGGCACCTGGAGCTCCGATTAAGCAGGCTTTACTAGACGCGGAAATAGGCAGAGACATTCTTGGTGGCTTCGAGGATGAGATTCTTCAACCTTCTTTTATCGTTATCGCTAAGAATTCGGAGGAATCAAAGAAGGATCAATTTATAGGAACCATTCGAAACGTATTAGAGAATGTGGTTCAAAAGGGCTTAGAAGAAAAGTCCTTGCGAGCAGCCATTAACTTCTATGAATTTAAATATAGGGAAGCAGATTACGGTCAATTTCCAAAGGGCTTGCTCTATGGTCTGCGTACCATGAGCAGCTGGCTCCATGATGATACGAAGCCGTTCCTGCACCTGAAGGATTCTGCCGGCTATGCCTTCTTAAAGGAGAAGATTGGAACCGGATATTATGAGAATGTGATTAAGGAGCATCTGCTAAATAATACTCATACCTCAGTGGTGGTTCTTCAGCCGAAGACAGGATTAAATAATCAGAAAGAGGAAGACTTAAAGAAAAAGCTTAGCGCATATAAAGCCTCCCTATCAAAAGAAGAAATTCAGAGGATTATGGATGAAACTAAGTCATTAAAGCAATTTCAGGAATTACCTTCTACCAAGGAGGAGCTTGAAATGATACCGCTTTTGACGAGGGAGGATATCAGTAAAGAGATAGAGCCTTTGTACAATGATATTCGCAATATAGAGGGTATTAAGGTGATTCAGCATAATGTATATACCAACAAAATAGCCTATGTAAGATTGCTATTTAATATCAAGCAAATTCCAAAGGAGCTGTTGCCATATACTTCATTACTCTCCCTAATGCTGGGATATGTTGATACAAATAATCACACCTATCTGGACTTATCCAACGAGATTAATATTCATACCGGTGGTATTACTACCAATGTCAGAAGCTTTTCGGTAAAAGACACAAACTCTGCTTTACAGAGTGGGGATAACTATTATCCGGTATTTGAATTCAGCTCAAAAGTTTTATATGATAAATTGACAGAGGGCTTCCGTTTGATCGATGAGATTATCCATCAAACAAAGCTGAATGATAAAAAGCGTCTGAAAGAAATCGTGGATGAGATGAAATCCAAGCTGCAAATGAATTTCAACTCCTCAGGACATTCTGTTGCCATTGACCGTGCCATGTCTTATTATTCTGCACATGGATTGTTTAAGGAGATTACAACCGGTATTGAATTCTATAAATTTATGGAGGATTTATCGGATAATTACCAGGCCAAAGCAGATCAGGCAATTGCAAATATGCAAGAGCTGCTGGCAATGATCTTTACAAAGGAGAACCTGACGGTCAGCATAACAGCGGATGAGGAAGGCTATGCAAGATTTGAAGAGAAGCTTCCTGCCTTTAGTAACACGTTACCTGCAAAAGCTGATCAAAACCTCTTTACTTCATACAACACGGAGGCTTTAAAACCCGTAGTCTTAAATGAAGGTTTTAAGACTGCAATGCAGGTTCAATATGTAGCAAGAGCAGGCAACTTTAAGAAGGCAGGCCTGGAATATTCAGGTGCATTAAAGGTTCTCAAGACCATTTTAAGCTATGATTATCTCTGGGTGAATGTCAGAGTAAAAGGCGGAGCCTATGGCTGTATGTGCGGATTTTCCGGCGTAGATGGGGATGCTTATTTCACCTCTTATCGTGATCCTAATTTAAAGGAAACCAATAATATTTACGTGAAGGCAGTGGATTTTGTAAAGAATTTTGATGCGGATGAAAGAGATATTACAAAATATATCATAGGAACCTTTAGCACACTGGATACCCCACTAACGCCACAAGGCATGGGCAAGCGGTCACTCAGTATGTATCTGGCTGGAATTACGGAGGAGGATCTTCGAAAAGAGCGTGAACAGGTGCGTAATGTAACGGTTCAGGATCTTAGGGATCAGTACAAAGTAATACAGGCAGTTTTAGATGCGGGGAATATTTGTGTAATAGGTAATGAAGATAAGATAAATGGAAATAAAGACTTATTTAAGGAAATCAAGAGTCTGATGAAATCAAATCAATAAAAGAATTAGTTAGGTGCCATAGATCAACGCGAAGCATATCGGATGACGCAATCAATGCTCATTCATTTGTGACAAGGAGGGTTTATGGCACCTGAGTAAGCTTGACGCATATATGGAGGATGGAATGAAAGATACGAAATTTAAGTCTGGGTTTGTAACTCTGATTGGAAGACCGAATGTAGGAAAGTCAACGCTGATGAATCAGTTAATCGGACAGAAGATTGCGATTACATCAAATAAACCTCAGACAACACGAAACCGCATACAGACCGTATACACGGATGAGCGAGGACAAATTATATTTTTAGATACACCCGGTATTCATAAGGCAAAAAATAAGCTTGGTGAATACATGGTTAATGTTGCAGAACGCACCATGAGTGAAGTAGATATTGTTATGTGGCTGGTGGAGCCAAGTACATTTATCGGTGCTGGTGAACAGCGAATTGCAGAGCAGCTTCGCAGGGTGAAGACTCCCGTGTTCCTGGTAATCAATAAAATTGATACAGTAAAAAGAGAAGAGATTCTGGCCTTTATTGCAGCCTATAAGGATATTTGTGATTTTGCGGAAATCATTCCGGTATCAGCCTTAAAGGGTGATAATACCAAGGAATTAATGAATGAGATCTTTCATTATATGTCCGAAGGACCTATGTATTATGATGAAGACACGATTACTGACCAACCGGAGAGACAGATCGTTGCTGAGTTGGTTAGGGAAAAGGCTCTTAGACTATTGGAAGATGAGATACCGCACGGAATTGCAGTCAGCATTGATCGTATGAAGGAGCGCCCTGAGACTCATGGTAGCAGCCCGATGATAGACATTGATGCAACGATCGTATGCGAAAGAGATTCTCATAAGGGTATGATCATTGGAAAGGGCGGCAGCATGTTGAAGCAGATCGGAACTCAGGCAAGAAGAGAAATCGAAAACCTTCTGGACTGCAGGGTGAATCTTCAGCTTTGGGTTAAGGTTAAGAAGGATTGGAGAGACAGCGACTTCCTGATGAAGAACTTCGGATATGGTAGAGATGAGTAAAAGTGTGGTAGTGTAAGTCGTGTACTGGTTTGAAGGGCATGAGTGGGTAGGTTTTGTACATGAATAGCGTACAGATAAGCCCGTTTTGCTTAGATTGATTATTTTTGAAATGTCAAGGACCAATTAAATATTTTTACTTGGGATATTTTCTCTAGTTTAAGGTTGGATTTTATGGGAAACCTAAAAGTATAACATATATATTTTTTAGGGGGCTCGAATGAATATGAAAAATTTTGATTCTTGGAAAAGGTTTATCAACACCGGAAAAGTTGACGATTACTTAAATTACATTGCTTGTACAAGAGAAGAAACTGAGTTTGCAGATGAGATTCAGCCAGAGCGTCTGAGTACAGCTAACAAAGAAGGTGGAGCGGTTGCCGGTATCAACTACCGTGACGGGAATGGTTCTGTCAGCCATGCCGGTTGGTGAATATGACAAACGGTTAGTTATTTTAACCACGGAAAAAGGAAAAATTACAGCATTTGCCAAAGGCGCCAGAAAACCTAACAGCGCCTTATTGGCATGCTCCGGACCCTTTGCATTTGGTGAGTTTTCACTTTATGCAGGAAAATCTTCTTATAATATAGTATCCGCAGAGATATCTAATTATTTTGGTGAGTTAAGGGAAGATTTTGATAGTCTTTGCTACGGCTTTTATTTTTGTGAGTTTGCTGACTATCTAACAAAAGAAAATAATGATGAAAAGAATATTCTAAAGCTTTTGTACCAAACACTACGTGTAATATCGAAAAGAACCATTGATCTTCAGCTTGTGAAAGCAATTTATGATTTGAAAATAATGGCACTGAACGGGGAAATGCCACAGGTATTCTCTTGTGTAAAATGTGGAGATCATTTTACAGATGCAAGTACCGGGCAGATGCAAAAGACAGTGGGAAGATACTATTTTAGTGCAAGATCCGGTGGGATTTTATGCAGCGAATGTGTTGCCTACGATAGAAGTGCGATACAAATTAATACGTCAACATTATATGCGATGCAGTACATAATATCCAAAGAAGTTGAAAAGCTGTATACCTTTCGGGTAACGGATAATGTCCTAAATGAGCTGCAGCGCTGTATTAAGCGATATTTGGAGTGTTATGTAGATCATGAATTTAAATCGCTGGAGATATTAAAACCTATATAACTTTAAGATTAAAAAGTAAGAGAACTTGGGTCTAGGCAAAATTAGTCATATGTGGATATAAATTTATAAATATGTATTGAAATTATAAACTATTAAGGTTAAAATGATATGAACCCAATCTTAGCCATTGGGATTTTCATTTTGACATTAACTAATATGCGATGACGCCTCGAAGCGCTCGAATGGAGGTAACATGAAAAAAATAGTTCTTTGCGCGACCATGCTGTTCTTGATGTTAGGAGCGGTCGGTTGTACAAATGAAGAATTAAGGGTTGATAAAGTAACAGCAAATTCAATCGTTGCTAAATCGAATGGAAAGCTTCAAGTAGCAACAATTGAAGATTTTGATAAGAATTACTATGACTTGGATGAATTGAGAGAGTACATCGAGGAACAGGTGGATACTTATAATAAAACAGCCGGAGATGAAAAGATTACAGTAGATGATGTTGATAAGAAGGACGATAAGGCAGTTATGATACTTACTTATTCAGGTATGGATCAGTATGCAAACTTCAATGAGGTGTCTGCCGCTTATTTCACCGGTGGGGTCGGGGATATCTCCTTAAAGCTTCCATCCACGCTGATTGATGCTAAGAACGGCTCTTTGGCAAGTACGGATGAGATTTTAAAGGATGAGAAATTTAAATTTCTGGTACTGAATGAGCCATATCATATTGTTACTGATGGAAAAGTGAAATACTACTCAGAAAAAGCAACACTTGTAGATGAAAATGAAGTGGATGGTGCTGCTGAGGGTATGACAATTGTAGTATTCAAATAAGAAAGCATTATTTCAAGAAGACGTAATAAATGAAATACCGAAATGAATTATCATAGGAATGTTTGGAGCATAGATACATCTGTTACGAAAGGATTCCTATATGAAATAATAATTATAGCAAATGTGAGGATGAGCATATGGAAAAGACAATGGAGAAAATAGTAGCGTTAGCAAAAGCAAGAGGATTTGTATATCCTGGCTCCGAGATCTATGGTGGTCTGGCAAACACTTGGGATTATGGAAATCTTGGTGTTGAATTAAAGAATAACGTGAAAAAAGCATGGTGGTTAAAATTTATACAGGAGAATCCTTATAACGTAGGTGTTGACTGTGCTATCCTTATGAATCCACAGACTTGGGTAGCTTCCGGTCATTTGGGTGGTTTCTCTGATCCATTAATGGACTGTAAAGAATGTAATGAGCGTTTTCGTGCAGACAAAATAATCGAAGATTACAATATGGAACATAATATTCAAATTGAAGGCTCCGTAGATGCTTGGCCTAATGAAGAAATGAAGAAATACATCGAAGAACACAACATTGCATGCCCTACCTGCGGAAAACATAATTTTACCGAGATTCGTCAATTTAACCTGATGTTCAAGACCTTCCAGGGTGTAACTGAGGATGCAAAGAATACTGTATACTTAAGACCTGAGACAGCACAGGGTATCTTCGTAAACTTTAAGAATGTTCAAAGAACCTCCCGTAAGAAGATCCCATTTGGGATCGGACAGGTTGGTAAGTCCTTCCGTAACGAGATTACACCAGGTAACTTTACCTTCCGTACCAGAGAATTCGAGCAGATGGAATTAGAGTTTTTCTGTGAGCCAAACACAGATTTAGAGTGGTTTACTTACTGGAGACAATTCTGTATTGACTGGTTAAAGAGCCTTGGCATGAAGGACGAAGAAATGAGAGTCCGTGACCATGATAAGGAAGAGCTTTCTTTCTATAGTAAGGCTACTACTGATATTGAATTCATGTTCCCATTTGGCTGGGGTGAGCTTTGGGGTATTGCAGACCGTACTGATTATGACTTAACACAGCATCAGACAGTATCCAAGGAAGATATGAGCTATTTTGATGATGAGAAGAAGGAAAGATATATTCCATATGTAATTGAGCCATCCTTAGGTGCAGATCGCGTTGTATTAGCATTCCTATGTGCAGCTTACGATGAAGAAGAAATTGCTGAAGGAGATGTTCGTACCGTATTGCATTTCCACCCGGCACTTGCTCCTGTAAAGATCGGCGTACTTCCTTTATCAAAGAAATTATCCGATCCGGCTGAGAAAATATTTATGGAATTATGCAAGACCTATAACTGCGAATTCGATGATAGAGGAAATATTGGTAAACGTTACCGCAGACAGGACGAAATCGGTACACCGTTCTGCATTACCTATGACTTTGAGTCAGAGACAGACGGAGCAGTTACCGTCCGTGACAGAGATACCATGGAACAAGAAAGAGTAAAAATCGAGGATCTAAAGGCTTATTTTGAGAATAAATTTAAATTTTAGCAAAAAAACTCTTTTCTTACAGTAATGGTATATGTTATAATCGAACACGGTGGGCGGTAAACGCCTGCTGTGTATAGAAATACCTTACGTGAGTTATAATTTGATATAGGATTGTCCATTTGAGTGATAAAAGTATTAGGCTAACATAACGAATGTTTCGCTATGCTTGCTTAGTACTTTTGGCGCTCAATGGATGAGTCGGTTAGAGAAAGCTTTTGCGGGTAGCTGTGAGATGCTTTCAAAACTTGCCGGGTGATGGTACTGTAACAAATTGTAAACATATAAAATTATTTTAGGAGGGCACTTACAAAATGGCAAAATGGGTATATTTGTTCAAAGAAGGTAAGGCAGACATGAAGAACCTTCTCGGTGGTAAAGGCGCTAACTTAGCAGAAATGACTAACTTAGGTCTTCCAATTCCTCAAGGTTTTATCGTAACAACAGAAGCTTGTACAGATTATTACAATAGTGGCAAAAAGATCACTGATGAAATTAAAGGTCAGATTTTTGCTTCTTTAGCACTTCTTGAAGAAGAACAGGGCAAGAAATTCGGTGATACCGAGAATCCTTTATTAGTATCTGTTCGTTCCGGTGCTAGAGCATCCATGCCTGGTATGATGGACACAATCCTTAACTTAGGTTTAACTGATGCTGCTGTTGAAGGTTTCGCTAAAAAAACAGGTAATCCTAGATTCGCATATGACTCTTACAGAAGATTCATCCAGATGTTCTCAGACGTTGTTATGGAAATTCCAAAGTCTAAGTTTGAAAGAGTATTAGATGAAATCAAAGAAAAGAAAGGTGTTCATTATGATACCGATCTTACTGCTGAAGATTTAAAAGATGTTATTGCTGGTTTCAAAGCATTATACAAAGAAGAAAAAGGCACAGATTTCCCTCAGAACCCTGCAGATCAGTTAATCGAGGCGATTACTGCTGTATTCCGTTCATGGGACAACCCTCGTGCTATTTACTACAGAAGAATGAACGATATCCCTGGTGATTGGGGTACTGCTGTTAATGTTCAGTCAATGGTATTCGGTAACATGGGTGATACATCTGGTACAGGTGTAGCATTTACACGTAATCCTTCTACCGGTGAAGCAAAGATCTACGGTGAATACCTGATCAATGCTCAGGGTGAAGACGTTGTTGCTGGTATCAGAACTCCACTTCCTATCTCCAGACTGGAAGAGGATATGCCGGAAGCATATGCTGAATTCATTATGCCTGAGGCTTATGCTGAATTCATGAGAATTGCTACTCTTCTTGAGAACCACTACAAAGATATGCAGGACATGGAGTTCACAATTGAAGATACAAAGCTTTACTTCTTACAGACACGTAACGGTAAGAGAACAGCTCCGGCTGCTCTTCAGATCGCTTGCGATTTAGTAGACGAAGGTAAGATTACTAAGGAAGACGCTATCAAGAGAATTGAGGCTAAGTCCTTAGATCAGTTATTACATCCCACCTTTGATCCTAAAGCATTAGCAGCAGCTAAGCCTGTAGGTAGCGCTCTTCCTGCATCTCCTGGTGCAGCAGCTGGTAAGGTATACTTCACAGCAGAAGATGCTAAGAATAACCATGAAAAAGGCGAGAGAGTTATCCTTGT
>JAQZBD010000260.1 GCA_029239235.1 Herbinix sp. | reverse complement strand
GCCTCTGCAATCTGTTCGTATAGCATATTGGGGTTTAAAAGTGTCATATGTCCAATCAGTTTACTGCGGCTGCTTTTTAAGCCTTGAGCAATTTTATTTGGAACATATCCCGTTTCCTCAATGATTCGTTCAATCTCTATTCTATTTTTTTCGGATACATATCCGTTTTGATGAATAACCCTTCCGACGGTTGCAAGTGAGACACCTGCTATTCTGGCAATATCAGCCATTTTGATATTTGCGATATCAATCATCCCCTTATATGTTAACGTTAACACATTTTAGCATAAAAGAGCAGCCTTCGTCAATAGGTTCCTAATACTTAATCCCCTAATGAAGGGCTGCTCCATTATTGATAAAAATTAAATCTCTTGCGATTTATCGTGATATAATCATTTCATATTTATAATTAGTTCATGCTTAACCAAGAATCGCCTTATGAAAGACCTTCTTACCCTTGCGGATTTTGATACCTTCCTGCAATTGCTCTGCTGTAATCTTATGATCAAAGGCTTCTATTACAACCTCATCTACTACTACTCCGCCTTGTTGAATCAGACGTCTAGCTTCTGATTTGGAAGGAGCTAATTTGCATTTTAACATCAGATCCATAATACCAATTCCACCATCGATTAATTCAGCCGCTGGAATTACAGTGGTAGGCATATTGGAGTCATCCCCGCCACCTGCAAATAAAGCGTGAGAAGCAGTTTTTGCTTTCTGAGCTTCTTCCTCTCCGTGAACTAAGGAGGTCAGCTCGTAAGCAAGAATTTCTTTTGCTTCATTTAACTGGCTGCCTTCCCACTTATCCATTGTATTAATCTGCTCTACCGGAAGGAAGGTTAGCATACGGATGCACTTAAGTACGTCCGCATCTCCGATGTTTCTCCAGTACTGGAAGAATTCAAAGGGTGAGGTTTTGTTTGGATCCAACCATACTGCGCCCTTCGCTGTTTTACCCATCTTCTTGCCTTCCGAATTCATCAGAAGAGTGATCGTCATTGCATATGCATCCTTACCTAACTTTTTACGAATTAATTCGGTACCGCCCAACATATTGGACCACTGATCGTCTCCTCCGAACTGCATATTACATCCGTAATTCTGGAACAAATGATAGAAATCGAAGGATTGCATAATCATATAGTTGAATTCCAGGAAGGTAAGTCCCTTTTCCATTCTCTGTTTATAGCACTCAGCACGCAGCATATTGTTTACGGAGAAGCATGATCCAACCTCACGAAGCAAATCAATATAGTTCAGCTTTTTCAACCAATCCGCGTTATTTACCATAATGGCTTTACCTTCACCAAATTCAATAAAACGTTCCATTTGCTGCTTAAAGCAATCACAGTTGTGCTGAATGATCTCATCCGTCATCATAGAACGCATATCTGTTCTACCGGAAGGATCACCTACCGTTGCCGTTCCTCCGCCAATCAGTACTACCGGCTTGTTTCCAGCCATTTGTAAACGTTTCATAAGGCATAAAGCCATGAAATGTCCAACATGGAGGGAGTCTGCGGTGGGGTCAAAGCCAATATAGAAGGTTGCTTTTCCTTCGTTAATCAGGGTCTTAATTTCATCTTCGTCCGTAACCTGTGCTATCAGACCACGGGCAACTAATTCTTCATAAATTTTCATCTTTCATCTGCTCCTTCATTATATTTATTAATCGAAACAAAGTGTTTGTCTGAATGATCTCTCAGCTTCAGTGATTTTATAGATTGAAACATTCAAAAAGCCCTCTGCACCAATTGGTGCAGAGGGCATATATGCGGTACCACCTCTGAGATAGGAATTCCTCACAGAACTCCCCTTATTAAGTGCAAACACACTTATGCGCTTTATCGGGCGCACCCGTCATACCCTACTGTTAGTTCAGGCTGCAGCTCTGGGATGTATTTGGATTAGCGCGTTACATCCTCTCACCAACCGGATGCTCTCTGAAAACGTGAACTAATTTACTTCTTCCCTTCATCGCTTTGTTATTGAATTAATATAATTAGCATTATAAACGATAAAATGAAAAAAAGAAAGGCCCTAAAATAATAAATTAATTCAAGCTATAATTCGTTGAACTACAGAATTATTTACTCAGAGAAATCTATTCAGAAAGTTATATTCAGTATATAAACAAAAATATATGCAGAAATATATACGGAAATATATGCGGAAAGATCACTAAATCACATTGAAAAAACCGACAATCCAAAAGATCGTCGGTTATAAAGCAAAGCATTATTTTAAGCCTTCATTAACAGCATTTAATAAAACTTTATTCGGATCCTGACTTAACTCCCACAGCATTGCTCCTGCTAATCCATTTGCCTTGACATAATCCGTTTTCCAGCGAATGGATTCTTCATCTTCATAGGTTATGAAAGTCGAACCGTTAAAAAGCCAGGGTACCTTTGATTCCGAATGAAAATATCGAACGTATCCAGATGCGTTCAGATAATTCGAAGCAATGTTCGCATAACTGATGGCAGAGCTTCCGGAATATGTTTGATATAACCCATAATTTGAATTCGTCACTGATTTGAATATATATCCGTAAAATGGAATGCCCATTACAAGCTTTTTAGCAGAAAAGCCAGTTTTTAACCAATCCTGCACGCCGGAGTCCACGCTTCCCTTATATTGCGGGGACACATCGCTATTATCATATAATGGTGCCACCAGATCTGAATATTGATCCCAGGAACCATGAATATCATAAGTCATAAGATTAGCATAATCTATGTATTGTTCAAGCTTTGTCAGCTCCACATTATTCACATACCAGCTACCTGTTGCTCCGGCAAAGGTCAGAAGGTAGGTCTTGCCATCAAGAGCATTTCTGGCATTCAGCTTCTCTCTGAGCGTTTGCATCAGTAATGTGAAATTATATTTATCCTCCGCTCTTCTGATATTAGTAGATAATCCACCTTTCACTGGATATTCCCAATCGATATCGATCCCATCAAATCCATATTTTACGATAAAATCAACACAGCTATCCGCAAATGTATTTCTCGATTCATTTGTTAACGCGGCATCAGAAAATCTGCCAGACCAGCTCCAGCCTCCAACTGCTATTAAGGTTTTCAGCTTAGGATTAATCTTTTTTAGTGCATTCAGTTTTTGAATATTAGTTGGATCGACATCCGGATAACCAAGAGTAATCTTCAGATCACTACCAATATTAGCAAAGGCATAATTAATATGTGTCAGCTTCGTTGCATCCAACTTATCCGGTGTAAATCCCGAATAGGCAGCCCAGGCCGCATAATAGCCAACAATCTTATTCTGAGATAGCAAAACCGGAGTTGGTGCTGGTGTTATTGTTGTTGCTGGTGTTATTGTCGGTGCTGTAGTCGCCGTTGGGGCTGATGTTGGACTTGGTGAAATTGTTAATGCAGGGGTAACCGTTGGGGTTTTCGTCACCGCAACCGTTGGGGTCGGTTTATTACTTCGATTCGGTTTGGCATCAACCACGGAAGTATGAAAGAACAGATTCATCAAGAAACCGATTAACAATATCCCAACCAGTTGTTTTCTAAATTTAAAGCAGTTCACTAACAATCTTTTCATAGAAAGCCTCCTCTTTTTGTACATTGAATAGTTAATATAGATAATAACTATTAATATTTCATTTAACAATGTTAACAAAGAATTACTTACTAAAATCAACCTTCTCCTCATCAATAGTAATGCTTGTAGTTCCGGTTAATGCTGCTTTTGCAGCCTTAATGCATTCCTTTTCATCCTCAGAGGTAAAACCACCATCATCGTATTCTTCCAATGCATCTTCCAATGTGCCGCTTGCTACAGGACTAAATTGGCATTTCTGATAAATAACCTCTTTTAATGTATCAGGATACTTTCCTGATTTAACCCGGTTCATAACTACGATACCTACTGCTAACTTACCTCTATAAATTTCTGACTGTGCTTCACAATATATTAAAGCCGATAATAATCTTAATTCTGCTTCTGAATATTCCTTCGTTTCTTCTTCCTGACTGTCTACTGTTGTGTTTTCTGCTGCATAAGCAATTCCGTTTGTAAAATTAAATGCTAACACTGCAATCAACATACATATAAGCAATTTCTTAAATTTCATTTTATTCTCCTTAAGCTGGATTATTATTTGAAATAATTCGTCAAAGAATAGTCGAATAACATTTCATAATGATAGCCAAGTTATTAAGTCAATAATAAATCGGTTAATACTTATGTAACAATTATATCATATATTTTTAAAAAATCAAGTCTTTTTGCCATCTTTTTGCCATTAATAAGTATTCCTGGAAAAAACTTTTTTGTATAGAATGACTTTACCTTATTATATAGCAATTATTTTTTTCATAAATTATGAAACTTTAACACACTAAACCATTGACTTTCTGAGCCGTTCTGTTATATACTAGGCGTGATCAATTTATCGCATCAAAGCGTTAAAACATTAATTCAGATATGAGGAGGATACATAATGAAGAAAATATTTGCACTTATCTTATCAGTAAGCATGATGCTCAGTCTTACTGCATGTGGTTCAAAGAATACTGAAACAACAACTGATCCAAGCACCGAGCCAACCGCTCAGCCAACAACTGCAGCTGCTACCGAAGAGTCCACCGGTACCTCTGATGAAACTTATACTGTCGGCATTCTACAGTTGGTACAGCATGAAGCACTGGACGCTGCAACACAAGGTTTCCAGGATGCTTTAACTGAGAAATTAGGTGATAAGGTAACATTTGATTTACAAAATGCTTCCGGCGATTCTGCAACCTGTGCTACCATCGCTAATCAATTTGTTTCCAGTAATTATGATTTAATCATGGCAAACGCAACCCCTGCTTTACAGGCTGCTTTTTCTGCTACAAATACAATCCCGATCTTAGGTACCTCTGTTACCGATTATGGTACAGCACTTGATATTGATAACTGGACCGGTGTAACAGGTTACAATGTATCCGGTACCTCCGATTTAGCTCCACTTGATAAGCAAGCTGATATGATCAAAGAATTATTCCCAGATGCGAAAAACATCGGTATTCTTTACTGTTCTGCAGAAGCTAACTCTAAATATCAGTCTTCCGTAATTCAAGGTTACCTCACTGAAATGGGCTATACCTGTACGGAATACACCTTTGCTGACTCGAATGATGTTGCTTCTGTAACTCAGAATGCATGCAATGACAGTGATGTTATCTATATTCCTACCGATAATACTGCTGCTTCCTGTACTGAGGCGATCAACAATGTAGCAGAGCCGGCCGGCGTTCCGATTGTTGCCGGTGAAGAAGGCATCTGTAAGGGCGCAGGTATTGCAACCTTATCCATCAGTTATTATGATCTTGGATATGAGACCGGTAAGATGGCTTATGAAGTTCTTGCGAACGGCGCTGATGTACCTACTATGGAAGTACAGTTTGCACCAACAACCACCTACAAGTTCATGGCTGATCGTGCTGCAAAATTAGGCGTTACGATTCCAGAAAGCTATGTAGCAATTGAAGCTGAATAGACAGCACTTTAAGATGCATTAACTTAAAAATCGTTTACAACCATGTAATTTTTACAGGGGTACCGTTCTATTTGCGGCACCCCTGTACATTATTTTTAAAATGAGATGAATATATGCCGAAAAATCCGGCTGATATTCTTAAAAGGAGAATAAGTATGAGTTATATTCTATCCCTCAATCCCGAATATTTATTAAAAGCTCTTCCAGGAGGCATTGCACAGGGACTAATTTGGGGCATTATGGCACTAGGGGTGTATGTTACCTTCCGTTTACTTGATTTTGCTGATCTAACCGTAGATGGTTCCTTTGCTACGGGTGGTGCAGTAACTGTTATGTTAGTGATTGCCGGAGTACCGGTACCTGTCGCCTTATTAATTGCTATTATTGCCGGTATGGCTGCGGGTATTGTTACAGGTCTTTTGCACACTGCCCTGGGTATTCCGCCTATCTTATCCGGTATCCTAACACAGATTGCCCTCTATTCTGTAAATCTGCATATTATGGGTATGGCTGCGAATCAAGCTCTCAGTGTTCAAAAATATGATTTAATCATTTCATTAATGCATGTACAAAAGTCAATTCTTGTTGGATGCCTCTTTACTGTTGCGATTATCATTATTCTTTATTGGTATTTTGGTACCGAGCTTGGCAGCTCCATCCGTGCTACCGGATGTAATCCGGCCATGAGTAAAGCTAACGGTATTAATATTAATTTTACAAAGGTCTTGGCTCTTGCCCTATCCAATGGTATCGTTGCTCTGGCAGGCGGTTTAGTGGCTCAATATCAAGGCTTTGCAGACATTAACATGGGACGTGGTGCTATCGTTATCGGTTTAGCCGCCGTCATCATCGGTGAGGTATTTGGCGATGCTTTGCTAAGAAAACATATGAATTTTGCACTCCGTCTGGCTTTTGTTGTATTAGGCGGTGTTATCTACTATATTGTAGTTGTAGTTGTACTTTGGTTGAAATTAAATTCAAATGACCTTAAGTTATTTACCGCAATTATTGTTGCTATCTTCCTTGCAGTTCCTTATCTTCAAGGCAAACGAAAAAGCTCCTTCGCTCGTACGGCTAAAATGTCTGAGGCGTTGGTAAACTCTCTAAACAATAAGGAGGTAAAGTAAGATGCTAAAAATTATTGACGTTCATAAAACCTTCAATCCCGGCACCATTAATGAAAAGATTGCCTTAAATGGTGTGAATCTTCACTTACAGGAAGGCGATTTCTGTACCATTATCGGTGGTAACGGCGCCGGAAAGTCCACTACCTTAAATGCAATAGCCGGTGTTTGGCCCGTTGATCAGGGCGCTATTCTATTAGATAACAAGAATATTACCGGATTATCGGAGCATAAACGAGCTGCTTACCTTGGCCGCGTATTTCAGGATCCGATGACCGGAACCGCTGCAGCAATGGAAATTCAAGAGAATTTGGCTTTAGCCGCACGCCGTGGTAAGCGCAGAACCTTAAGCTGGTATATTAGTAAGCAGGAAAAGGAGAATTTTAAAGAATTGCTGAAAATTCTTGATTTAGGACTTGAGAACCGTATGACTGCTAAGGTTGGTCTCCTATCCGGTGGTCAGCGTCAGGCACTTACCCTTCTTATGGCAACCTTACAGCATCCGAAATTACTGCTTTTAGATGAGCATACTGCTGCCTTAGATCCAAAGACTGCGGAAAAAGTGCTTCGTGTAACAGATCAGATTATCGCAGAGAATCATTTGACCGCTCTTATGGTTACGCATAACATGAAGGATGCCATTACACATGGCAACCGCCTCATAATGATGCATGAAGGACGAGTAATTCTGGATATTAAGGGAGAAGAAAAGACCAAACTTACTGTAGCTGATTTAATGCATCAATTTGAATTAGTTTCCGGTAAGGAATTCACCAATGATAAGGCGATATTAGCCTAGATAATAAGCCTGTAGCGCGAGAATGCGCTTCAGGCTTATTTTATTGCCAAAGTAAGAGCGATAACAGCTCAGACATTTTATAGAATGGTAACCTTAGAAGCAAATACCTTTCTATCTACAGACAGCTTTTCACCAATGATTGAAAATTTGCTATGTAAACGAATATCCTCTGAAGACGCTCCAATGTAAAGCTCCATTTCACCCGGCTCAATGACCTGCTCCATATTCAGGTCGTGAAACGCTAATTGCTTCATATCGATTTCAAAGTGAAGTTCCTTCTCTTCCATTGCTGATAATTCAATTCTAGCAAACCCAACTAATTGTCTTGTTGGTCTCGCTACGCTGCCGATGCAATCGCGGATATATACTTGTGCAATTTCTTCTCCGGCACAGCTTCCCGTATTCTTTATCTTAAAAGCTAACTTTAAGCTATCCTTTGGTTCGATCGCAGTATCCACTGCCAAGTCCGAATACACAAACTTCGTATAGCTGAGCCCATGGCCAAAGGGATACATAGGAGCATTTTTATCCTGGTGGATATACTCAGACCATTGGTCAAGCTCCGCCATGAAAGATAACCTGCTATAATACATAGGGATCTGTCCCTCGTCCTTTAAAATGGTTACCGGAAGCTTTCCGCTTGGATTTGTACTTCCCATAAGAATATTGACGATTGCCTGTGCTCCGTTTTGTGCCGGCAGCCAGCCATATAGAACCGCCTTGCTGTTATGATTAATCTCAGGCACAGCCAGCGGTCTTCCATCAATAATAATCGATACTACTGGTTTGTTAAGTTTAAATACTTCTGTCATCATATCTAATTGGTGTTGTTCCAAATTAATATTGCTGTTATCCTTGTTCTCACCGCAGGTTGCCTCTGGATCTGTCATGCTTTCTTTTCCGCCTAATACAGCGATTACAAGATCAGCCTGCTCTACGGCGGATAGTACTGCTTCCATTCCTCCCTCTATGGTATTGCGGGTATTACAGCCTCTAGCATGGATGACATTTTCCTTTCCATAGGTCATTTCCATAACCTCTTTTATGGTTTTACAGTCCGGATAGTATTTTTCCATGAACTCATCCTGGGATTTATATGCCTTGTTCGAGCCTGCGCGGTGTTGTTTGAGCATGCTCAAGATTACTTCTTTTTGTTCCGGAGACGGCTGGTCTTCAAATTCGATTCCATATGCCTTAAGACCATCCTTATATTCCGTAATCATTGCCTGATAGGCCATCTTAGTAAAGTTGTCATCTTCTGAGCGATCAAAATCACTGCTCGT
>JAQZBD010000259.1 GCA_029239235.1 Herbinix sp. | reverse complement strand
TGTCCGTTCTTGATAAGGTTAGTAAAAAGACTACGAAGGAGGATGCAGTTAATATCATTGATCATTGGGGATTAATTGACGAAGAGCAGCGAGAAATGTACATTGATGGAATACCAAAGCAGTATCAAATGCTACTGTCTGCAGGATGTTTGATCTTACCGTTTTTTCGAACCTACGAGCCGCTTTTAGCACCTACAAGCTTATCCTCATTAAATGGTTTTGCCTCAATATGGTGCTGTATCGAAAATATCTTGCTGGCTGCAGCAAGTGAGGGCATATTCGGGGTAACCAGAATACCTTTTGCAGAAGAAATTAACCATGTAAAATCTATTTTAAAAGTACCCGAGAATTATGATTTTCCATGTTACATAGCGTTAGGATACCCCTGTGATGAATCAAAGGTGTTTTCACCCACAGCCACAATTAACGAAAAAATACATTTAAACAAATGGTAGAATAAGATTGATTTTCTTAATAGTAAGACGAAATAAGTAAGTTTGGATTTTTTGAAATGGTACTATATAAATATTGGAGATAGAAAGGCAGGAATGAAATATGATGCAAGCTCTTGTACATATTGCTTTAGTAGTAAAGGACTATGATGAAGCTATTGATTTTTACACGAAAAAGCTTCACTTTACTTTAGTAGAGGATACTTATCAACCGGAACAGGATAAACGTTGGGTTGTGGTTTCACCTCCTAATTCCTTGGGAGCCACAATACTACTGGCAAAGGCATCTAAACCGGAACAAATGCCTTTCATAGGAGATCAGGCAGGTGGGCGTGTATTTTTATTTCTGGGGACAGATGATTTTTGGCGGGACTATAATGATATGGTGAAGAATGAGATTGAATTTGTAAGAGAACCCAAAGAACAGCCCTATGGTACGGTCGCAGTGTTTAAGGATTTGTATGGGAACTTATGGGATTTGATTCAGTTCAAGGAAGACCATCCAATTGCGCATAGAATAAGATAAGAAGGGAAAGTAGACGTTGCTATTACATATATTATGGATGCAAGATAAAACTGACTTGAAAGGAAGGGAAAATTATGAAGAAGAGACTTAACATCATTAAATTTGGCGGAATTACTTTTATCATAGCCGGTATTCTCTTTTTTGTACAATACTTGTTTCTTCTGCCCCTGCCCAGCCCGCCATTAGTAGATAAGGAGCTTATGACCTGGCTGACTAGGTGGCGGTTTAATATCTCAATGGCAGATGAAGTATTGTTATTTGCCGCATTATTCTTGATACCTTCCATTGTGGCATTATATCAAAGCTTGGTGAAGGGAGATAAAATAAAAGCTCTCGTGGGGTGTGGTATTTTAGCTCTAACGATACCAATCTATGTATTCTTGGACATCATTCTGGGGCGATTGGTTTATCCGGTATACAACCTGGAATTTTCACCGGACATCTATAAGTTAATACTCAGTATTTATTATGGGGGGATGCATATGATAGCAATTCTATTATGCTTGGCTACTACTATATTGTGCTTTGCAATAAGAAAAAGTGCAATTGGTAAACCAGCTGCTAACATAGGATTTATCGTGGCAATATTTGATCTTATCGGTGCTTTCCCCTGGCTAATTGGAAATGTGGTAGTATTTATATCTCAACTGCTGTTCTCTGCATGGTTTATTTTTTTAGGTATTAGACTGCTGCGTGTTTCTGAACAAGTGGAAGGATAAACTTATACTGGTTTGGTCAACAGTTATACTTAAAGTGTACAGCTATATGAAACATAAAATTAATGCAGGGAAAGATTCGTTATAATAAACGATTCTAAAAATAATATGTATCAAATGGTACCAACAATTGCTTTTTAAAGATTGTTATGAAAGCGAGTATATTATGAAAAAATATAAAATCCATATTTTTATTATACTGTCCTACGGAATCAGCTGGGCTTTTTGGATTCCACTGCTTTTGAATTATCAATTTAAAGCAGGTATTACATTGTTGCCGTCACAGTTTTATCTGGCTTCCATCGGTCCGTTATTGGGAGCAGTATTGACCTCCCTGATTTGTGAAGGAGCAGGAGGCCTGAAAGCTTGGTTTTTAAGAGCATATTCGCTGCGTTTTCCGAAAAAATGGTTGGGAATAGCTATACTAATGCCAATCTGTTATGGCATTGTAGGTATTCTTGCACATAGGATTAT
The DNA here is from genome assembly GCA_029239235.1 of Herbinix sp. Lineage (GTDB taxonomy): Bacteria > Bacillota > Clostridia > Lachnospirales > Lachnospiraceae > Mobilitalea. The sequence continues at coordinate 2,913 of JAQZBD010000259.1, read as the reverse complement.
TGTTGGTGTCTGGCCAGACTGGAGCAATTTTGGATTAACGGAAAAGCTTCCTGGATTTAATTTGCTGCAGACAGGATTAGTCTGGATCGTAACCTTTGGTTTGGGAGAAGAATCCGGATGGAGAGGGTTTTTATTACCGGAGCTAACTAAGAGATTTTCTCTTCGTATCAGTGCATTGATTGTGGCAGGAATCTGGATATTTTGGCATCTTCCGGCATTCTGGTTTAATGAGAACTATATTAATATGGGACCGGGTATTCTCGGATGGGCAATCAGTCTTTGCTTTGGATCAGTTTTATTGGCATGGCTTAGTAACGGCAGTAGTTTTTCTGTTATACCAGTATTAATCTGGCATGGTGGCTTTGATCTGATTACTGCCAGTGATGAAGCAGCGCAGGTCATGGCAATGGTTTGCAGTATGTTAGTGATTATACAGGGAATCTATTTGATACGAAAGATGGCAAGAAGTGAAGTCAAAGGAAACGTTGATTAATAAATGAGTTTATTCGTATAAGAGTAGCTGTTTAAGTTTTAGTTGCGATAGGGGAATGTGAATGAAGATTCGTGAGAAATATACTTGCCCTCTGGAAATTGTACATGACTTTATGAGAGGAAAATGGAAAGCAATTTTAGTATTTCAGCTCCGAAATGGAACACAGACATTTTCAGAATTAAAGCATGGTATTGAAGGGATCTCAGAAAAAATGCTGCTTCAGCAATTAAAGGAATTACAGGAGTTTGGTATCATCGGTAAAAATAGTTATGAGGGATATCCTCTTCATGTGGAATACTATCTAACGGATAGAGGTACTCAATTACTAGAGGCCGTTCTAATTATGCAGAAGATCGGTGTGGCTTACATGTTAGAGAATGGTCAGCAGGAACTTCTGGAACAAAAAGGAATTCTTAAATCAGGAGGGATACCTACTAAAAAGTAAGTAATTTACTTCTTTAATTATCAGTATTAAACTTTTCTTGAAAGCGTAATGATGGTAGGAAGAGGAGGGTTACAATGAAGCTTGGTTTGATTGTAGTAGATATTCAAAATGATTATTTTAAAGGTGGAAGGTATGAATTAATTAATCCAGAGAAGGCAGCGCTTCAGGCAAATAAAATTTTAACATTTTTCCGTGAAAAGGGATGGCCGATCTATCATGTTCGCCATATTAATGTAAAGACTGATGCTGCTTTCTTCATTCCGGGAACGGCTGGTTCGGAATTTTATAGAGAATGCTGTCCTTTTGAGGGAGAGGAAATTATTATTAAGCATCGACCTGACAGTTTCTTGAATACAAATCTAAACGAAAAGCTTATAGAAAAGGGTGTTGATACGTTAGTGATTTGTGGCATGATGACACATATGTGTATTGATACAACAGTAAGAGCTGCCAGCAATTATGGATATACGGTAACTCTGATTGAAGATGCATGTGCTACAAGAGATTTAGAATGGAATGGTAGCACAGTTCCTGCAAATCAAGTCCAGAATTCATATTTAGCAGCACTTCATGGAATCTTTGCAAAGGTTCTGAAAGCGGATATGTGGATTAAGGAGCAGTAATAATAGTTTTTCTTTTATGATAATAACGGTGTAACTAAGCGTGAGAGCATAGCTTTCACGCTTTTCTTATTGGATAAGACTGGTTTAGGTATGTCCTGGTCAATTGACAAAAGCCTAAGAGTAGCCTTTTCTTGTAGCAAAAACCATCTATTTACATAATATTGTAAAGAAAGGTATTGTTCGCATCACATAAAATTGAAGAGACACGTCCTTTCGTAATGTTAACATTAAGTCTGAAAGAAGATGGATTGTGAGGTATTTTCTATGAGCTTGGCAATGGATTTATTAAATAGAACTGAGAGTCTTTCTGTTGTTGGTCTAGGTTATGTAGGTATGCCCTTAGCACTGGCTTTCTCAAAAATATATTCAGTCATTGGTTACGATATCAACCCTGGGGTTATAGAGAAATACAAAGCAGGTATCGACCCAACCAGAGAAGTCGGAGACGATGAGATAAAAGAGGCAGCCATAGATTTTACCAATGAGGAAGAAAAACTTCGTGCGGCGAAATTTCATATCATTGCAGTTCCTACTCCGGTTAATTCCCACAAAACCCCGGATTTGGTACCGGTAGAAAGGGCGAGTGAGATTGTAGGCAGGAATCTTACAAAAGGATCTATCGTTGTATATGAGTCTACTGTTTATCCCGGAGTTACAGAGGATGTATGTGTTCCGATTCTTGAGAAATATTCCGGATTAATCTGCGGTAAGGATTTTAAAGTGGGTTATTCTCCCGAGAGAATTAATCCTGGGGACAAAGTTCACAGATTGGAGAGTATTAGGAAAATAGTTTCCGGTATGGACGAAGATACATTGAATGAAGTTGCAGAGATATATGGTCAGATTATTAAGGTTGGAGTATTTAAGGTAAGCAGCATCAAGGTGGCAGAAGCAGCCAAGGTTGTGGAAAACAGCCAAAGGGATATTAATATTGCTTTTATGAATGAGCTTGCCATGGTATTCGACCGGATGCAGATAGATACAAGAGAGGTAATTGAAGCAATGAGTTCGAAATGGAATGCCTTGAGTTTTTACCCAGGTCTTGTGGGAGGGCATTGTATTGGTGTAGATCCCTATTATTTTATCTATGAGGCGGAGCGCCTTGGATATCATTCTCAGATCATTCTTTCCGGAAGAAAGATTAATGACGGAATGGGTGAATTTGTAGCAGATGTGATTATTAAAAAGCTAATATTAACGAATAGACCGGTTATGGATTGTAAGGTGGTAATCCTTGGAATAACCTTTAAGGAGAATTGTCCCGATATCCGCAATACTAAGGTGGTTGATATCTACGAAAAGCTAAAGGAATATGGAATTACACCGTTAGTTGCTGACCCCCTTGCTGACCC
>JAQZBD010000028.1 GCA_029239235.1 Herbinix sp. | reverse complement strand
GAAGGAGTACCACATGGACTTATGGATGTTCTGGGACTGCGAAGTGAGGAAATAGATGCACTATATGATGGAGAATGTAATATTGGTATACCGATTCATAATAATACGATAGGTCTTACTCAGTCTTATACTTGCGAGCATCTCTGCGATTTAGTAAGGATTGATACGGCAGAAGCTGTCATGATATATGAGAAAGACTTTTATGCAGGGAGTCCAGTACTTACAAATAATCAATTTGGAAAAGGAAAGGCATTCTATATATGCGCAGATATGGAGCAGGCGTTTTATAATGATTTCTACGCAAAGATACTGGAGAAAAATGCAATAACACCAATATTAGAAGGAGTAAAAATCCCGGAGGGTGTTATCGTAAGCAGCCGTGATTCAGAAGAGGATACTTATATCTTTATACAGAATTTTAATTTAGCTGAAATAGAGATAGAGTTACCAGCAGAGATGGTGCTACTTTTCGGGAAGGAACATCGTAAAATTCCAGGACTGGGTACGGTAGTTTTACGAAAACTTAAAAATAGTTCATCGAACAATACCCCTTCCCAATGATTTGATATAGGGTAAATGGAAGCCATCTGTCAATATTAGCGTGCTTCAAGGTATTTGCGACATTTAGGTTTTGGAAGTTAGACAGGATGAATTAATATAGTATATCAATGGACTATGTAGTATAAAACATTTAGGATTATCAAAAAAGATATGGGGTATGAACCATCTCATATTGCATGATAAAAAAATCACACTGCTTCACATTTCTTTAAGGCAGTGTGATTTTAATACCTTTATTATATTTTTACACCTCAACGGAGGATACATACTTTATGATCACTTTAAAATAATATCATGTCGTATTGGAAGCCATTCATTGAGTGCCTTACGTAAAGACAAATCCCAAAAATCCCATTCGTGTGCGTAACCTGGAACTTCATCATACGTAACATCATAACCATAATCCTTCAGAAGATCCCGGCTGGCACATGCGAAAACACGAATAAAATCATCTCCACCGCAAGACATAAAAATCTTTGGCAAAGGTCTGTCTTCTTGTGCGTTTCGTTTTGCGGTTTTAAATAGATCACTTTCTGGATCAGCCAAACGTATGCCTTTCGAAGCCAGCATATCTAAATCAACGCTAAAGTTTGTAGAACCATTGTTATCTTGATTAACTGCGAACATTATAGCAGATGTTTCCATCCCGCCACCCGACATTATGAGTGCTGCACAGCATCGTTCACCTCCGTAAATAGCCCATTTTGTTGCAGCAATAGACCCCATGGAGAGTCCTGCCACAAAGGTATCCTCGCGCTTAGTGGATATAGGAAACATAGAGGCACAAACCTGTGGCAATTCTTCAAAAATATAATCCCAATAGCGACTCGGCCATGGCAAAACATCTTCACCGGTATTCTCATAGCCTGAATTATACCCACAGGGCATGATCACCGCTATCTTGTGATCTTCAGCGTAGCGTACGATATTGGAGAAATTCACATAATCCGAATCATCTCCTGTTCCACCATGAAACAAATATAGAGTTTGGAATTTTGTGTCTGGCAGGTAGCTTTCAGCTTTACCTTTAGCTCCATCAAATAAAGTCCAGGATGGGAGAATCATTGTAACATTTGTTTGCTTCATTAAAGACTTAGAGAGAAAATTAAATTTAACTAACATAATTATGTTCCTTTCTTTATAGTCGAAGGTATTACTTCGATCAAATATGTTTTATGTGTGATAATGAGTCGCTTTATTCGATGTTGGTAATCGTCATCTTAGTCAATACTGCCGCGGGGCCATATTTTTTAGCAAGTTGACTATCTGCTTCTTCTTTTGTAATTTCACCGTCATTGTATCGCGCCATGATTTGTACATCCTTGTCACGTAGCTTATATAAGCTTAGTAATACTAATGCCAAAATAATTCCTAGAGCAGGCAGCAATGAATAGCAGAGCCAGATACCATTAATCACAGAGTTCGGCTGTACAGCATTTTCACCTGAAACAAATCCAAAAGCAGCAAGTATAAGCATTGCAATTGGACCGCTAATACTTCCGACAAGCTTTGAGAAGAAAGTCTGTACGGCGGCCGCTATTCCTTCGGCGCGCTCGCCGGTATGATATGTGCCATATTCCAGACAATCTGGGGTAAACATAAAAAGCAGAATGTTATTTGCACCTAAAAAAACATTGTGGAGTAAAAACAGTACATAAAACAAGGTCATATTGGAATATCCTGCTAAATATCGGCTTACTCCCAATATTACTGCAGCTGACTGGAAAATGATGTATAGGTGGAACTTGTCCAACCGTTTGGTAATAGATGGAATCAGCGCACCGACAATTAGCATGGGAATGAAAGACAGCAAACTCAGAAGTGAGGCTGCATCTTGGCTGCCCAGGTTATAACGTGCAAAAAAAATTGTTACGTACTGTGCAAAATTAGTGAGACCACTGATGAACATAGCAAGATAAAAGATAAGCAGAAATTTGTTTCCAGCTACGTACTTAACCATCTGATTCAAGGTTATTTCTTTTTCAGGGCGTACAATCCGACGCTCTTTCACTTTAAAACAGAGCGGCAACATCGTAAGAATGGCTACTCCTGATAAGGTCAGTCCGCACGCAAACCAGCCGACTCGTGCTTGCAACAGCGGCAGCGCAATACTGGAACCTATTACTCCGATCATAGCAAAATAACGCCCCATAGCAAGAAGTTGACCTCGTTCCTTAATATTATCTGTCATTGAGGTAGGCAAAACAAAGATTGGGACGTCGCAAAGCGTGTAAGACATATCCCATGCAACATAGGCGAGTATTGCCCAAACAACTTTTAAAACCAGATTTGCATTGCCTGGCAATGCAAATAAAATAATGCTGCTAGCTGCAATGATTGGTAATGCAATACGCAGCCAGGGTATAAACCGACCCTTTTTAAACCGAATCTTATCAACTAAGATACCAAATAATGGATCGTTAATTGCATCCCATACTTTTGTAATCAATAGAATGATTGCAACTGAAGCAGCGGTTATCCCAACGTCTGAGTAAAAAGTCTGCATATTTACTGCAACTAAGCCATAAAAAATATTTTGCCCCAAAAAATATAACCAATAGCTAATGCGTTCCGACCTGGCGGTACGATATTCGCTTGTTTTGTCATTTCCCACAATAACCCTCCCTTTAAAGTACTATAATCATAATGAAATTGATTATCTAATTACCGCAACTATTTCTTTGCACCCTCCTCTTGTGCAAATTCACTAATTGGTTTGACAAGAATTCTCGATTACTGTATCATTATATTAGTATTGATGTATCATTTTGCTGTTCAGTGGATGAATCGTGTATTGTTATAATACTTTTTGGAGGCGCTATGGAAAATTATCATCAAGGTTATGTTCAAATTGAATGTCCTTCCAGGTATGGTATAAAACTACCAAACAAGCTTTGCCCAGATATGTTGCCGGATATATATGTTGGCAATAATCCTATTGAATTACAAGAATTCTACTATTCTTCTCAGGGAAAAGGACATAGAAGTTCATATAGCTACCGTCCTACCATATCAATAGAAATTAATACCAGTCATCTGCTTTCGCCACTCAAAAATAAACTGCATAAACATGATTATTTTGAACTGATATTAGTCGCTTCAGACCAATTTGAAATGCAAATAGAATCCCAGTTATGTGAATTTAACAAAGGGGATGTATGTATTTTGAATCGTTCTACCCGTCATTCAGAATATTTTAAGCCGGAAGGAAAAGTGTTTTATTTTGCTTTGTCGTCCGAATATCTATTCAACTGGCCGAGGGAAGCAGGGATGAGCTTACAGCGCTCTAACCTATTAACGAAATTTTTCGCTAAAGGGCTGCGGGACACATTACAGCAAAACAAGGACTTTATAGCTTTTAGGTATACAAACCAAGAAGTAATACCACCATTACATAGGATAATAGTAGATATACGTAAAGAATTTGAGGATAAGCAGCCGGGGTATCAACTGTTTATACGAGGACTGCTTTACCGTATGTTCTGTATCTTGACAGACTCGGAATGCTATGAAACAGAATATGTTGACTTGGGTTCTGATGGAGGATTTTCGCTTGCGTTTTCTGCAAAGCAGATTTTAGATAAAAGCAAACGGAGAATGACTACGTTGGAAATAGCGGAGAGACTGAACTATAACGGTGAGCATATCAGCCGGATATTCAAAAAGCATTATGGATATACAATTTCAGAATATAACAGATTAATTTGTTTGCGACAAGCCGCCACAATGTTGTGTGACACTAGTCAACAAATACAAAAAATATGCAAACAGCTTGGTTTTGTAAACCGAACCCATTTTTACAGTTTATTCGAACAGGAATATGGCTGTACACCAGCTGAGTACCGAAGAAAAAGCAATACAAGGATGTAACTATCTTAAATCTGATTCCACCCGATTCCCAGATGAATAAGCATTATTCTCATCTGGGAATTTTTTTAGTAATGATGCTGCAAAAAACATGAACTATAACAAAAATCCAAAGATATAAATATACGTACATGATATAGATGCTCTCCTTTTAAAGGAAATACAAGTAAAAATTAAAGGAAAGGATATAGTAAAAAGAATAAAAGTATACAGAAAATAAGATAAAAAATTGAGAATTTAATTAAATACAACAAAAAATATACCATTCAAACAAGATAATAATCGTTGTGATTGGTATATTTTTTATATAATAAGGTGTAAAAACCATGACGGTCTGCCAGAATGTTACATTTTCTTGAATTCCTGTAGTGATATTTAGTTGAAATGGTGGAAATGTACTTTGGGAGATTCAATATTTTTTTCAAGGGGGGAGCGAAGAAGTAGAGATTGTATATAAATAATAAGTCATCTATCAGTTGTATCTCTGCGCATCAAAAAAGGTAGAGCAGAGTGGAACAGCGATAGGAGCTCTGATATTACAAGGAGCATGTTTATATTGGAGAAGAAACTAAGGTGAATCTTATAATGTTTATTGCATATTTGATGCATGAAAGGGAAAAAATTATGAAAAAATTTAAAACTTTTGCTACTGTTACTATGTTGGTAGGTGTTATGTCTTTAACAGCTTGTTCAAGTAAGGAGAGTTCAGATGAGCAAAGTCCAACAACAGCGCCTACTCAGGCAGCAACAGAGGATGCAACTGCTTCAGAAGATACAGCAGCATCCGAGGGGACTACTTCAGATACTGCAGGAACTGCGGAACAATTAGATTTTAAGGGAACGGTAACAACTGTAGTAGGTGATGCTGAGGCTGTATTTAGACTTAACAGTGATAAAACATATAATGCAACCTGTTCCTTAGGTTCCTATGGTGTGAAGGATTTCTCAAATGGCACTTGGGAATATGCAGATAATAGCTTCAATTTTACTGATAAGGATGGTAAACAATTCAAATCTGAAGCTGATGCTGAAGGTCAGCAGGTAATAAGCGGAGTTTGGACTATTGGTTCCTTGACAGATCAGGAAATCACCGTTTCTGCCGAAAAAGATGCTGTAGCAGCCTTTGTTCCAACAGAATAAGGAAACCAGGTGAAAGAGAAACTGTTGACAATAATTTTACTTTATAAATAGAGGGGACGTGTCACAATAAAAAGGATAAATTTATTGTGACACGCTCTTTTTTAATACCCCATCTATGAGCAATAAGTAAAATATTAAGAAGAATTAGGAGTAGAAATATGTCTGATATTGTTATATCTATGGCAAAGAGATGCCTGCAGTGCAAAAAGCCACTTTGTAAAGTCGGTTGCCCCGTGAATACACCATTTAATGATGTGGTTAAACTACTACTCGACGGGGAGATTATGAAGGCGGGTGAAACTCTTTTTCATAACAATCCGCTTTCCATTGTATGTTCCTTGGTATGTCCCCACGAAAAGCAATGTGAGGGGCATTGTGTTTTAGGTAAGAAGGGGGATCCTATTAAGGTTGGTGCTGTTGAAAATTACATTTCGGATTTTTACCTTAATAACAGAAATGTTGAACCTATAAATTTGTTGGGAAAAAAAATAGCAATCGTTGGTTCTGGGCCGGCAGGCATAACAATAGCAATCATACTTGCTTCTAAAGGTTATAATATAACTATTTTTGAAGCACATGACAAAATAGGTGGTGTTTTACGATATGGAATCCCGGAATTTCGTTTGCCGAAGACAGTGCTAGATCGATTAAAGGATAAATTAATTGAATCAGGTATTAAAATTCGGCCGAATACTTTGATTGGTCCGACTATAACAATTGATGACTTATTTCGTGATGGATATAAGGCGGTCTTCATAGGTACCGGGGTTTGGAATCCGAATACTTTAAGGATGAAAGGTGAAACTTTAGGGCATGTTCATTTTGCAATCGATTATCTCAAGAGTCCGGAAGTTTATTCTCTTGGCAAACGAGTATGTGTTATTGGAGCAGGAAATGTTGCTATGGATGTTGCCAGAACTGCTTTGCGAAATGGATCCAGAGAGGTGACCATCATGTATCGTAAGGGACCGGGAAGTACGGATGCGGAACCGATTGAAGTGGAATATGCAAAACTTGACGGAGTCAAATTTAATTATTATCAAGCTCCGTTAGAGATATTAGAACAAGGAGTGAAATACATCCAAAATCGAGTGATAGAAATTGATCATAATGGAAAGGATCGTGTAGAAAATATAGATGGTACAGAGGCCGTATTCGAATGCGATTCTGTGATTATAGCGGTTGGACAAAGTCCAAGAAGAAATATTGTAAATAATTCAAAGGGAATTGATATTAATAGCCGAGGACTACTTTTGACTGACGAACTTGGAAGAACCACCCGAGAGGGTGTCTTTGCCTCTGGTGATGTCGTGACCGGGGCAAGGACAGTGGTAGAAGCGGTAAGAGTATCTAAAATTGTTGCACAAGCGATTGAAGATTATGTAGAACAGTGATCAGAGCCATAATAAACGTAGAGTATGCCCATGGAATTATGCATAATTAACAAAAATGCAGCGCGAAATAGTGCAAAATTAATAAAAGTGTAAAAGTGAACAATATAGTAATCATTATGACAATATATTTATTTAGCTTAACATGATATTTATTATAAAATAATTATAAATTCAGCATTCATTTTTGAATGTAATGCGACAAAACTCTAATAAGATACGATGTTAATTTAGTAGTTTTATGTAACTTTTAGTCTGAACTAAGCTATATGATTTATAGGAGGATTTTGTTTTATGCCAGAAATACAATCGGTACTTGTGACCACATATATGAGACCCGAGAATCAGGAGAAGCTGAGAAGGGCACTAGAACCGGCGGAGGTAACATTCTGTACTCCGAGAGATAAAGATATTATTGCTGAAGCAATTAAAAAGGCGGATGTTGCGATACTGAACAGTGATCTTGATGATCAAATACTGTCAGGCGAAAATCTGCGATGGATACATTGTTGCCGTGCAGGTTTGGATCGCTCTGCAAGACCTGAGGTTTTCGAACGAGGTATTGTACTGACAAGTTCCTCGGGTCGTTCTGCACCGGCTTTAGCGGAACATGCATTGATGTTTATGTTATCGCTGACCTATGATTTACCTATGTTGCTGAAGGCACAAAGAGAACACAAGTGGGCAGCTACTCGTGAATATTCCATGAAGACGGGAATGTATAAGAAAACAGTTGGTATTATAGGCCTCGGAAAAACGGGAAAAGAAGTAGCTAGACTGCTTAAGATGTTTGATATGAGAATTCTTGCTTGGCGTAAATCCACAGAAAATTCTGAAGACGTAACAGCAGTATTTTCAGAAGAACGTGGAGATAAATTACATGATATGCTGGCGGAATGTGATTATGTTGTTCTAAGTGTAGAGTTAAACAATGAAACCTTCCATATGATTGGTAAGGACGAGTTTTCGGCGATGAAAGATTCGGCTTTCCTTGTCAATATGGGACGTGGTGAACTTGTGGATGAGCTGGAGATGATTGAAGCTTTGCAAAGTGGAACAATAGCCGGCGCCGGCCTTGATACCTTTGAGAAGGAACCGCTTGATCAGGATAATCCTCTTTGGGATATGCAAAATGTCATCATTACACCACATATTACACCAATGCTTCCTGATAGAGAAGAACGTTCCTTGGAATATGTATATCAAAATATTGAAGCGTATCGTACAGGAAGTGACTTTGTGAATCAGCTTTCTCAAAAGAATGTTTATTCAAGGGGATTTCAATCGAGCGGTTTAACATATTAGAGTTAGGAAGATGTTGTTGTTTGGAATATCTATAAGGAACACATTCGCTAAATGGAACAGAGAAACTGAGTAAATAGCATTATACAACGATTAAAGGAGATTAATTATGAAAATTGGATTTATTGGGCTAGGAATCATGGGCAGACCCATGGCAAAGAACTTGATCAAGGCGGGACATGAGCTTATAGTCAATGATCATCTGAAAGAGAATATTGAGGATGTAGTTAAAGCTGGTGCTAAAGCAGGTTCTTCCATTGCAGAGGTTGCGGCTGAAAGTGAAGTTGTTATCACTATGCTTCCCAATTCACCTCACGTGAAGGAAGTGGTCTGTGGTGAAGGAGGAGTTCTATCGGTAGCAAGGCCTGGCTTAATCGTGATTGATATGAGTTCTATCGCACCATTGACATCCCAGGAGATTGCAAAAGCTTGTGCCAAAAAAGGTGTTGAAATGCTGGAAGCACCTGTAAGCGGCGGCGAGCCAAAGGCGATTGAAGGAACCTTGTCAATTATGTGCGGTGGAGAAGAAGCACTATTTAACGAATGTGTTTCTCTTCTCAAATGTATGGGAGCAGATGTTGTTTATTGTGGAGCGTCAGGTGCGGGAAATACCACAAAGCTGGCTAATCAAGTAATCGTAGCGGTGAATATTGCGGCGGTGTCAGAAGCGTTTATGCTTGCCAAAAGAGCGGGAGTTGATCCTAATCGTGTATATGAGGCAATTAAAGGCGGTTTAGCAGGAAGTACGGTCTTGAATGCAAAGGGAACCATGATGCTTGCGAACAATGTTAAGCCAGGTTTTAAAATAGATCTTCATATCAAGGATCTTAACAATGCCATTGATACGGCACATTCTACAGGAGCACCAATGCCTCTTACAGCTACTGTTATGGAGATGCTTCAAAACTTACACAAAGATGGAATGGGTCAGTGTGACCATAGTGCCATTGCAAAGTTTTATGAAAAGCTGGCTGGGGATACACTCTATTAGAAAGGTTAGTTAAATCTTTCACTAGATAAAAATTATCGTGGGTTTTACGTAAATTTTAATATATTGCGGCAAGGGGGCAGCAAATAGCTTTTTTGTGGTGAATTTCACAATGATATGAATGCTAAAATAATGTATTGAAATTAGGAGGAGAGATTCAAATGGAAGAATCAAAGCAATATAATAGAGCTAAAACATGGCAAATTGTTACATGGCCTTTTCATCAGGTTGCGAATAGTGTTTACCTAGTATTAATGATGTTTGTAAGCTACATAGCTACCGGAGGTTTTGGGATTGCGGTAGTAACAGCAGGCCTTATCGCTACTTATTCCCGTATCTTGGACGCAAGTATTGATCCTTTTATTGCTATATTTACTGACAGACTGAATACCAGATTTGGTAAAATACGTATTTTATTAGTTTTAGGAAGAACCCTTCAAACAATATCGATACTTATGATATTCTTCTGGGGAATTGGACATGGCGTTATAATATATGTTGCATTTTATTCAATTTATATTATCGGCTCAACTATTTCTAGTATTGCGACCAATACAGGTAATCCGATTCTTACCAATGACCCTAAGCAACGCCCTAAAATTTTTAGATGGGTTATGATTTACACTACAACAGTTTCAACATTTACTAGTTTCTATTTGTCTAAGGTACTCTTTAAAAAACACGGAGCGCTTAATGTTGAAGCTTTACAGGAGTTATGCATCACTGTAATCATAATAGCAGTCATTTTTGAAATAATAGCATTCATTGCTATATCGCCAAATGACAGACCAGAAATGTTTCCTAAAAAAGCCAATGGTAAAGATGTTAATTTATTAGATGCGTGGAAGTTGTTGAAGCACAATCGCGCATTGCAGACTTTTGTTATCGCCGGTGTTTGTGATAAGGTGGCAATCCAAGCAGCTGGACAGTCAGCAATCACTGTTCTTGTATTTGGTGTAATCATCGGTAACTATGGATTTTTTGGAAATATGAGTTTGATTAATTTTATTCCAACTGTCTTAGTATTGCTTTTTGCTACAAAATTGGCTAGTAAGCATGGCACTAGAAAAACCTTTATCCAGTGGACTACGATTAGTATTATATTGGCTGTTTTGGTAGTGCTGTTCTTGACAATCAGTGATCCTACTAAGATCGGAACATCAATTTTTACAACAGTAATCTTTTGCATATTGTTTGTTGGATTTAATGGGGCTAAAATGGCAGTTTCGGCTTGTACCAGTGCAATGATACCGGATATTATCGATTATGAATTATATAAGAGCGGTAATTTCATGCCTGCTGTTGTTTCTACGATTTACTCTTTCGTTGACGAGATGGTATCCTCGTTGTCCGCGACGATTGTAGCTGTACTTATAGCAGTTATTGGTTATAAGGAATCACAGCCACAGCCGGGAGATGCCAGCACTCCTGCATTATACTGGATGACAATGTTTCTATGGATGGGTCTACCGGTATTAGGATATATATGTTCCCTTATTGCGATGAAGTGGTATCCTCTTACTAGAGAGATGATGGTCGAAGTTCAGGCGAAAAATCGTGAACGACGTGAAACAGCAAAGTCAGCCTAATTCATAATTCAATCACCGAAGACAGTTGTCCCTAAAGGGTTAACTGCTGTCTTCGGTTTTTATAAGTGCTATAGGTTGTGTTAGGTTCACTCAATTGGGATGTATCTCGAATTAAATGAGCGTTCATACAATGAAGAGAAGTATAGCTTGCTCAAGCCAAATACGAATATGCTGTGAATATATAGATTCTCACCCGGAAGATAGGCTTACTTTAGATTTGCTTGCTGAAAAGGTCGGCTATACGGAACATCATCTTTCGAGAAAGTTTGGTCTGGAAATGAGTTGTTCCATTACAGATTATATTAATAAATCAAAGATGGAAAGAGCAAAGTTTATGTTGATTAACACTAAGTTTAGTATTCAGATCATCAGCGAAAGGCTGGGATTTGATTCTCGCAGCTATTTTTCTTACACATTTCGGAAATTCACAGGAGAAACCCCAAGTGATTATAGAAAAGAGAATCAATTAATATAAATAACAACGACATATAAGTTTTACATTTATACTGACAGTAATAGGAGGTTTTAATGGAATTAAAAGACAAGAATAATTTATGGTGGATGAATAGACCTTGGAGGCTGATCCAACCGAACACACGTGAGATAGATATGAAAGATATGAATGCCGAGCAGTTTGTTGCCGACTTGTTAGAATTTAAAGCAAATGTGGTAATGTTAAGCACTTCGGGCATCGTAGCTAATTATCCTACAAAATTACCCTTCCATTTTCAGAATCCATATGCAACGGGAGATTCTCTAAAAAAAATAATCCAGTTGTGCCATGCCGCTGATATTAAGGTAATTGCACGTATGGATTTTTCAAAAATTCGAAGAGAGATTCATGAGAAAAATCCAGACTGGGCATTCACTACCAGCAAAGGGGAAACAATTGATTACAATGGTGACATACATGTATGCTTTAATAGTTCATATCAACAAGAGCTTTCCTTAAAAATAATGAAGGAAACCATTGAAGATCTGGAAGTGGACGGAATTTACCTAAATATGGATGGATATAATAATAATTATACCTATTCTAAGAAAGGGTATAGCAACTGCCATTGCAAGAATTGTAGAGATCGTTACTTGAAAATGTATAATGAAGAGTTACCTGATGTAGCATTCATGGAGCCAGTACCAAAGAATTATCAAGACTTTAAATCGATAACAGTGAAACAACACAAGGAAAAGATGTATCGCTATCTAATGGAAATTAAACCGGATCTATGTATTGCAAATAATTTTGACTTCCGAAGTGGATTTATTCGCAATGAAGCAGGTACGATTATGGGAAGAACGCTCGGCCCTTATCTTGCCTCTAAAAACACAAAAGCGGCCAGAACTGTATATCCCAATATGGTTTCCAGTACCACTTCGGTTGATTTTATGGATATTGGATATCGACATACATCGGTTTCACCGTTTTTACAGGAAAGAAGATTACTTCAAAGTTTGTCAAATGGAGGAGGGCTTGATTACTATTTGATTGGAAAATTAGATAATCATGAAGACAAATCAGCCTTTGAGAAAATTAAATCTGTTTATCATTATCATGCAAAAAATGAATCTGATTACATTAATGTAGAGAGCGTGGCTGATATCGCACTGTTTCAAAGCGAAGATAAGCTTTTTTCCTATCTGGTTGGAAATGATTTTATGGGATGGTTCCGTTTTTTGACCGAAAATCACTATCTTTTTAATGTACTCTCTACGAAGAAGCAGACGTCTGAAGCTCTTAGTAAATATAAAGTGTTAATCATACCTGAAAAAATATCCATTGACAGTGAATTAGCTGCTAGGATTGATGCCTTTGTTAGTGAAGGAGGAACCTTAATTTCTTCCTGTCAAAGTGCTTTCAAAAAAGAAAATGGAAAATTAAGCACGGAGCCCATATTTAAAAGCCTTGGTATCATTGAATCAAAAAATGTGATGCAAAATATGAAGGCATCCTATTTAAAGATAGAATCAAAAGATAGCTTTCCGAGGAGTTCAAAAACAGAATTAATCTATGTTAAAAATGATTATATCGTAGCCGATTATGAAGAGACGGTTGCTAAACATATGAAGCTAATACCGCCATTTATGTTTGGACCACCGGAACGCTGCTATTACACTAGGATCACGGATGAACCGGGATTCACAATTAATCCTTATGGAAAAGGAAGAGGTGTCTATATCCCTTGGTGTCCAGGTGAAATTTTCTGCGAAGACGGACATAGTAATACCATTGATTTTATCGATGACTTGCTTGAATCGGTGCTTGGAATAACAGCCATAGGAGGCAATGCATCCCAAATGGTGGAGATGACGGTATTAAAGAAAAGAAACGAATCCTCAATGATATTGCATCTAATCAATGGTTCTGGTTTCTATGGTAATAATACCTATTATGAGCCTGTGACTATGGCAGAGATAGAGGTTGTCCTTCCTGGTACAGAGCTTCCAAAATCAATTAAGAGTTTGGTCAACGGGAAAGAATACAGCTTTAAGCAGAAAGAGGATTGCCTTTTGATTAATGTAGATAAATTAAAGGCATTTGATGCAATAAAAATTTCATACTAAAAACTCTTTTAGAGAGATGCTACCTAGATTAATTATTCTCTTTAAATAATAAGATAGTTTTGAGGTGAATAGATGCTATATATAAAACAAATTGCAGTGATTTTAACTATAACATTAATAAGTGAGGGAATTAAGTTTTTCATACCTTTACCGATACCGGCAAGTATTTATGGAATGCTGCTATTGTTTATCTTGCTAAATGCCAGAATTATAAAATTAGAGCAGGTAAAAAAAACGGGGTACTTTTTGATTGATATCATGCCGCTTATGTTCATTCCGGCGGCAGTTGGATTAATGGATGCCTGGATTTCAATGAAGGGTAGGATTATTCCGTTAGTGATTATTACTACGATTACTACCCTTATTGTAATGCTTGTATCCGGATGGACTACTCAATTTATGATAAGGAGAAAAGGGTGATGAGGGATTTTCTTTTAAATGCGACCTATTTTGGCGTTGCTCTTAGCCTAATTGGTTATGTTTTTGGTTTGCTCTTACATAAAAAATTCAAGCTGGCATTATTCAATCCATTATTAATATCCATTGCTTTTGTCATTGTATTTTTACTTATTTTTAAGATAGACTATAGCGACTACAACGTAAGTGCGAAGTATTTATCTTATCTTCTCACACCAGCGACGATATGTCTTGCAATTCCTATGTATGAGCGCTTTCAATTATTTAAAGACAATTGGAAGGCAATTATCTCTGGGATTATTGCAGGGGTTTTGGGAAGTGCCACAAGTATACTAATTTTGTCCGTCCTGTTTCGTTTAGACCATGAGCTCTATGTAACCTTATTACCTAAATCAATTACATCAGCATTAGCGATGGGAGTTAGTGAGGAACTGGGAGGCAATATAACGGTTACGGTTTCTGCAGTTATACTTACAGGGATATTAGGAAATATGTTTGCTGTATTAATTTGCAAAATAGGAAAAATTAATGAACCAGTCGCAAAAGGTATTGCGATCGGTTCATCCTCACATGCAATCGGTACAGCGAAAGCGATGGAAATTGGAGAAACTGAAGGAGCAATGAGTAGTTTAGCGATCGTTGTATCAGGAGTGACAACAGTCGCGGCAGCTATTTTATTTTCTTATATTTATTGAAAAACATATTATCAAAGCATGGTTGGACTTTCCGGAAGATCTTCAGTATATTAAAGATGCGTATCAAGAAGCAAAACTGACCGAGAAACGTATGATGGAGGCATTACATAGTATCCTAGGCTTCAAGGCTATGATTGGTCTTGATCAATACTCGGAGGAAACTTGCCCCTCTAAGGAAGGGCTTTTTGTAGGCTGTGAGGAACATAAAAAGGTTCAGCTCGAAATGTCGGATCAGGCAATCGCCCTTGCTAAGATTTGTGGCTTGAATTGTTAGATTTAATGAGAGAGGAATTAATCGAGAATGAAGTATTATCTAGAACAAGTAAATGAAGTATTAAAAGCTGTGAACAGCGAAACAACAGGACTATCCGATTCAGAAGCAAAGCAACGCTTGGAGAAGAACGGGAAGAATAAATTGGCAGAGGCGAAGAAAGATGGACTATTGAAACGTTTTCTATGCCAATTAACGGACCCAATGATTATTATTTTACTAGTAGCGGCAGCTATTTCTGGTGTGACTGCCGTTTTTGAAGGGGAATCCGTTGCCGATGTTTTCATTATTCTATTTGTAGTTATTATCAATGCAGTATTAGGCGTTTACCAGGAGAATAAGGCAGAGAAAGCAATAGAAGCACTGCAGGAGATGGCAGCTGCAACCAGCAAGATATTACGTGATGGCAGTATTAAGAGTGTAAAGAGTGAAGAACTGGTAGTAGGTGATGTGGTTCTTCTGGAAGCAGGTGATGCGGTACCGGCGGATTGCCGTATTATTGAAAGTGCCAGCTTAAAGATTGAAGAAGCGGCACTTACCGGTGAGTCTGTTCCGGTTAATAAGATGATGGAGCTTCTTTCCTTAAAAAGCGGAGAAAAGGAAGTTTCGTTGGGTGATAGAAAGAACATGGGATATATGGGCAGTACTGTCGTATATGGCCGTGGTAAGGCAGTGGTTGTTGCAACAGGAATGGAAACTGAGATGGGGAAAATAGCGGATGCTATCGCACAGACCCAGGAAAATGAAACACCGTTACAGAGTAAATTAAATCAGCTGAGCAAGATATTAAGTGTTCTAGTAATTGGCATCTGTGTCTTTATCTTTGCCTTTAGTTTAATTCGTTCCGGTGATTTTAGCGGTGAAGTTGTCCTTAAGACCTTCATGGTAGCAGTAAGTCTCGCAGTTGCTGCAATTCCGGAGGGACTGGCAGCAGTAGTAACGATTGTTCTTTCTATCGGTGTTACCAATATGAGCAAGCGAAATGCTGTAATTCGCCGACTCACTGCGGTTGAAACCTTGGGATGTACTCAGATCATCTGCAGCGATAAAACCGGTACCCTGACCCAGAATAAAATGACTGTAGTTGATCATTATGCTTCCGATGAAGTAATGCTTGCAAAGGCAATGGCATTATGTTGTGATGCAGAATTAGAAAATGGAGCCGCAGTAGGAGAGCCTACCGAATGTGCGTTAGTAAATTATGCAGCAAGCGTGAAGTTATTAAAGCCGGATTTGAAGAAGGATTATCCTCGTGTGGGAGAAGCTCCCTTTGATTCCGGACGTAAGATGATGTCTACCGTACACAAGTACAATCAGGAAATCATTCAGTTTACAAAGGGTGCACCGGATGAAATTCTTCGCTTATGTAACTTTTATATTGAGGATGGCAAGATTCTTTCAATGACAGAAGAAAAGCGTGCACAGATTTTGAAAGAAAATAAGAGAATGGCAGATAAGGCACTTCGAGTTCTTGCAGCAGCATACTTCGGTCATAAAGAGATGCCTAAGGAATTCTTCCCGGAGAACCTGGAGCATGATTTGGTCTTCCTGGGCTTAACAGGTATGATTGATCCGGTGCGTCCGGAGGTAATTGAGGCAATCAAGGAATGTCGTACAGCAGGTATCCGTCCAATTATGATTACTGGTGATCACAAGGATACTGCAGTGGCCATTGCAACAGAGATTGGCATTATCAACAGTCCAGATCAGGCTATTACAGGAGCTCAGTTAAATGAGATATCCGATGAGGAGCTGGACAAGACCATTCATAATTATGGTGTATACGCACGTGTACAGCCAGAACATAAGGTACGTATCGTAAATGCATGGAAAAAGAAAGAAATGATAACAGCCATGACAGGTGATGGTGTTAATGATGCACCTTCCATCAAGAGTGCGGACATTGGTGTTGGTATGGGTATCACAGGTACTGACGTCACGAAGAATGTTGCTGATATGGTGCTTGCAGATGATAATTTTGCAACGATTGTATCTGCGGTGGAAGAAGGAAGACGAATTTATGACAATATTCGTAAAGCAATTCAGTTCTTACTTTCTTCTAATTTAAGTGAAGTACTCTCAATCTTCATTGCAACGGTACTGGGCTTTACCGTTATGAAGCCGGTACATATTTTATGGATTAACCTGATTACCGACTGTTTCCCAGCCCTTGCATTAGGTATGGAAAAGGGAGAAAAGGACTTGATGGAACGTAAGCCAAGATCCTCCAAGGAAGGAATTTTCTCCGGTGGCGTAGGGTTAGATGTGGTATATCAAGGTATAATGGTCAGTGTATTGACTTTGACAGCTTATTTGATTGGTCATTTTATAGAATCGGGGAAATGGGAATTTGTGAATAGTGCAGATGGTATGACAATGGCCTTCCTTACCATGAGTATGGCTGAAATCTTCCATAGCTTTAATATGCGAAGCCAACGTGGTTCCATTTTCCGTATGAACACCAGAAATATAACCTTAATCGGAGCCATGGTAATGAGTTTTGTTCTTACCACTGCAGTAATTTATATTCCGTTTTTCCGCGAGATTTTTGAATTTGAACATATCAACCTTACAGAGTACGCAATTGCAATGCTACTGGCTATTAGTGTTATCCCAATAGTAGAGGTTGTGAAGGCAATTCAAAGGGCAGCTGAGAGAAGAGAAGAATAGCGAATGGATGAAACCCATTATATCAAGTAATAAGCTAGTTTCAACTATATTGTGCCAATAAAAAGATAATGTCCCGGAAGATGAATCATCTTTTCGGGCATTATCATTTTTGATTTTATTCTCTAAGTTGAAACTTGTATTGGGAATGAAACAAGGAGGTGTGGAATGTCACAATATGTTTGAAATAATGATTGTTCTGCTTCGGTTAGTGGCTTATACAAGCTTTAAGAATATTAGCTTTAATATAAGTAAATTAGATAGTATTTTGAGGATGGACTAATAAAATAACAAAAAAGCAAATTTACAGATATGACATACTTACATTTTACGATATAGTGAATTTATCAATGAAAGAAATAATGTAACGGAGTAGCAAGACATTCTTTCGTTGATAGGAGTAAGGGAAAGGGATGTGTAGATTTCCTGTAAAATTTGAAGGAGAGTTAATTATGGAGAAAACAAAAAAAACACCACACCCAGATCATTTACCGGTGGGGAAATTCCTGGCATGGCGTATGGGCGATTGGTCAATAGCAGCTAACTTTATAGTTATGAGCTATCTGGTCATTTATTGTACTGATACTTTAAAAATGCCGGCAGCGTTGGTGGGTACATTATTATTGGCGAGTAAGATACTTGATGGAATTGGGGAAACGTTTGCAGGATATCTTGTGGATAATACGCGCACAAAATTTGGAAAAGGACGTACATATGAGTTTTGTATCCTGGGGCTGTGGATTTCTACATACTTTTTATTCTCAACACCCAATATGGGGATTGTAGGCAAATCAATTTGGATTGTAATCTTTTATGCTTTAGCTCAATCTGTTTTTCAGACAATGCTTAATGCATCCCGGACGCCGTATCTAAAGCGAGCGTTTGCCAATAAGCGTGTTTTGGTAAAAATGCAGTCCTATGGTGGAATTCTCGGCACCATATTAACAGCAACCATATCGATATCTTTTCCAATGTTAATGCGTTCCATAGCAAATACCCAAGCCGGATGGAGTAAGTTGGTAATGATGCTGGCTATCCCACTAGGGCTTATCGGTATGTTACGCTTTGTATTTGTAAAGGAAAGCTATAAGGTACCTGGTGAACGGGAAGAGCTAATCAAGCTTTCAGAAATTATTAATGTATTTAAAACAAATAAGTATGTATGGATTTTGGCGGGATTAACTTTACTGACAAACCTTCTAACAGGATTAAATGCTGCGACCTATTATTTTACATATATAGTAGGAGACATTGGTAAGTATGGAGCAGTTCAGGCACTAACCATGGTTCTGCTCTTGGTTATGATATTCTTCCCGATACTGATTAAGAAATTCTCCATTGCTCAGCTTATATTTGCAAGTGCAATTCTTGGAATCGTAGGAAATATTATTAATTTCTTCGCTGGTGATAGTATGCTGTTGTTAACAATCGCATTTCTAATAGCTGGTATGGGATCAGTTGCACCAGCTTATTTAGCAGGTATCATGATTCTAGATTGTGTAACCTATAGTGTATGGAAGGGACATCCTCGAATTGATGGTGCAATGAGTGCATTGAGCGGACTGTCAATTAACATTGGCTCTGGTATTGGTTCGGCGATTATGGGACTTTTACTTGGAGCGGCAGGATATGTTAGTGGCTCAACAGTACAAACTCCGGAAACTATAAATATGATTCGAACACTTTATAGTATTATCCCAGCTTGTGTCTATGCACTAATTGCAGTTTTAATGTTCTTTTTTGACTTGGAGAAAAAGATTCCTCAAATGGAAAAGGAAATCGAGGAACGATCTGCGAATCAAAATGTGAGTGAAGTTGCAGGAACAGCAGAAGCTGGAGTATAGTAATAACGATTGAAAGGCGGTGATAACTTATGCCGCTTTTTCATAATGAAAGAAACAGTTTGAAATAAAAGGTGATTTTTTGCAAAGGAAATTGCGCGGTCAATTCATTTTTGTAAGAAATTTTGACTGTGACCCAAAGTATGCAGGTTGTGAAGAAAGGTGTGGTTATTTTTATGAGACGAGTTTTATTACTGAATGACAATTGGACACTAAAAAAAGAAGAGAAGATAGAAACTGTGAATTTACCGCATTGCTATAATGCGATTGACGGACAGGACGGTGGAAATGACTATTACCGTGGAACCTGTATTTATTCTAAGAAAATTGAGTTGCCGGAAGTAAGTGAAAATGAAAAACTGTATATAGAATTTGGTGCTGTT
Source organism: Herbinix sp. (assembly GCA_029239235.1). Lineage (GTDB taxonomy): Bacteria > Bacillota > Clostridia > Lachnospirales > Lachnospiraceae > Mobilitalea. The sequence continues at coordinate 6,468 of JAQZBD010000028.1, read as the reverse complement.
AATTCCTCTGCGGATGTTTACCTGAATGGAGAGCATTTAAGCCATCATGATGGAGGATATTCCAAATTCCGTGTCAATATAACGGATAGTCTGCATAAGGGAAGTCGAAACGAAGAAATGCTGTTGGAAGTTTATGTGAATAATGCAGAGAACAACACAGTATATCCCCAAAGAGCCGATTTTACCTTTTACGGAGGAATTTACCGCGATGTACAGTTAATCATTGTTCCCAAAGAGCATTTTGATCTGGATTATTATGGAGCACCAGGGATTGAAGTAGCATCGGAACTTCTGGGGGAAAAGGCTGTTATTACTGTACGCACCATTACAAACGGTAACCAGGGCAAAGTTAAAATTACCATTGACGGTGTTGGAAGCAAAATTGTGGAGATAACGAATAACGTTGCTACCGCAATATTTAAGCTGGAACATCCACATCTGTGGCATGGCAGGAAGGATCCATATCTTTATCAGGCAACCGCCGAATTAATCATTACGGATAAGGCGGTGGATTCAGTTTCTACACGCTTTGGTATCAGAGATTTTCATTTTGATAAGGAAAAGGGCTTCTACTTAAATGGCAGCAGCTATCCACTACGCGGTGTATCTAGGCATCAGGATAACTTTGAGGTCGGAAATGCGATTACAAAAGAAATGCAAAAGGAGGATATGGAACTCATCGCAGACATGGGTGCAAATACAATCCGTCTGGCTCATTATCAGCATGACCAGTATTTTTATGACCTATGCGACGAATACGGTATGATTATCTGGGCTGAGATTCCATATATAACGCAGCACATGTCTACGGCGAATGAGAATACGGCAACACAGCTAACCGAGCTGATTGTACAAAATTATAATCATCCATCGATTATCTGCTGGGGCTTATCAAATGAAATTACAGTTGCCGGAGTTACGGAGGATATCATAAATAATCATTATCGCTTGAATGCTCTGGCTCATAAGCTTGATAAGACCCGCCCGACTGCTATGGCAAATGCATTTATGCTGGAGATAGATAGCGAAGTACTAGACATTCCAGATATCCTTTCTTATAACCTTTATTACGGCTGGTATATGGGAGAGCTCATCGATAATGACGAGTGGTTCGATCATTTCCATGAACAGAATCCGGATAAGGTTATTGGTCTTGCCGAATACGGTGCAGATGCTAATTACGAGCTTCATTCCATAAAGCCGGAAAAGGGTGACTATTCCGAGGAATATCAGTGCCTGTATCATGAGCATATGCTAAGGATGTTTGAAGCACGCCCTTATATCTGGTCTACCCATGTATGGAATATGTTTGACTTTGGAGCGGATGGACGAGATGAAGGCGGAAAGCATGGACTAAATCAGAAGGGACTAGTAAGCATAGACCGTAAGGTCAAAAAGGATGCCTACTATCTTTACAAAGCATATCTTTCAGATCAGCCCTTTGTTCATGTCTGCGGAAGTCGCTATGTTGACCGAACTGAGGAAGTAACCTCCGTTAAAGTATATTCCAATCAGTCGGAAATCGTATTATATGTGGATGGTCAGGAAGTGGCAAGCCAAACCGGGGAGAAAATCTTCCAGTTTGAAGTTCCCATAAGTGATGATCATATTATTACTGCAAGAAGTGAAGCTATGACAGATGTAATAAGGATTCGAAAGGTAAGTGAGCCGAATGAAACATATCGTTTAGCTAGTGCGAGCGTACATAATTGGTTTGATGAGCCGGGAATGGAGTATAAGATCGGATACTTTTCTATTCAGGATAAGCTGGGAGATATTAAACAGATTGCGGAAGGTAAGGCAATTGTCGATCATATGATGAGTACTATGCGCGCATCCAGAGGAGATGTGGCAGAGGCGGCAGCCGGGAATGCAGTAATTGAAAAAATGCTGGAGCAGATGACATTGGAGGCTTTGATCAAGCAGGCAGGAGATGCAGTGAAGCCGGAGATGGTGGTTCAATTAAATCAGGCTCTTTGTCAATTAAAAAAGCCAGAGTAAGCTACTAATTCAGGTAAGACAGCAGGACAAGAAAAGAATTAAGCCATGAAATGATTTTAAGAGGATACTCTATAACCCATATTTATTACAGTTGGGTATAAAGTATCCTCCGTTTGATTCAGGATTATCAATTCGGCATACTACTGAGCATTTAAGGAGCTTTAATAGTATGTTTCTATATTCTAATCAAAACTTCGTATTCGCCAATCGATACTCATGAGGCGAAGTATTTGTAACCTTTTGAAAAACCTCCGTAAAATAGCTCCTGGAGCAAAAATGCAGGGAGTCACTGATTTTCTGAATGGATTCATGAGTGGATGCCAGTAGAACCTTTGCCTTCTCAATCTTTAAATTACGTATATAATCATTTATGCTAATGCCAATTTCTTTTTTGAATTTACGTGATAGGTAGTATTCCGTATAACCAAGGTTACTAGCCATATCACTTAACTCAAATTTATTAAAAATATTAATCTCAATATAATCACAGCATTGTTGAATTGTATTGGATAGGTTTGAAGAAGCCGCCTTGAATTTATGGACTCGATGGATAAAATCATCGTACATCGTATGGCTCACGATAGCAATATCGGATATGGTCTTACAATTTTCTACCGATTGTGTATAATAATCGCCTACCGAGTAGGCGAGGGAGGGATTTAGCCCACCCTGTATCGCATAACGGGTACAAAGAGCAGTAAATACGATAACAGAGATTTTTGCTTGTCCCATGGAATCATTGGTATTTACCTTCACTCCAAAGCTAGTTTTTCTTGCCTTTTCTATGGCAGCCTTATAATTTAAGTTTCCCTCCTGAACCATTTTAAAAAGTTCACTTTCTGCTACCCAAGTTCCGTAATGCTTTTCTTCTGTTGGGTTGGATAGAAAGGAATTGTGGCTATAGGACTTGCCAGAATTGTTTGGGCGCTCTCGAATTTGATACTCAATATCTGTGTTTCCGATCTTTTCCTCGTTGACGCAAAAATGTAGCATAATTGCATATTGAAAAAAAGTTGTGGCAGAGATCGTAGGCAATTTCTGCAATGTTGTAATCAGAGTTTTTTTGGTGGAAACAGCAAGGGAATATTTACTTAAATCCTGCTCAATTTTGGAAAGAGAGTTGTCGCTGGTAAAAACTGGCCCCATGATATGAATCTGGGCAATTACATCGTCTCTTCGTTCAATCACTGCTATCCAAACAAAGCCTAAAGTATCGCTGAGAAGGATGGGTTTTTGGTTGGTCTGCATGTAGGAAAGCAGATAGGACTTGGCTCCGCTAAGCGTGAAAAATTCATCAAATAAAAACTCATTAGGGCAATTAGATTCAATAATATTTAAGTTAATGTCGTATCTCCAGGTATATAAATTATAACAACAGGAGATCAGACTATAAAAATGATCAAGCTTTTCCTTTTGGTTCATTGGTTCCTCCAAATAGCATAGGGTAGATATCTTCATTATATCATGTGTGCAGGGATAGGAAAAGGGTAGTAGAAATTTTATCAAATATTTATTGCTTCGTTTAGTGTATTCATATAGTATAGTGAAAGGAACGCATACGCGTGTTTCATTATTCATCTCTATTAGGTCTGGAAATTCTATCTTTAGGAGTAGTATTAAATACAAGAAGGACAGTGGTAAGCTGGCTTTGATGCCATTTATGGGACTATTGAGTAAAGCAAAAGAGGGATAGTATTATGAATCAAAATAACTCAGGAATTATTGAACTTGATATTCACGGGATGACGAAATATCAGGCTAAAATTAGCATTGACAGTCAGTTGAAGAAAGCAAACGGCAGCATTTATAGAATCAGGATAATTCATGGATATCGTAACGGAACGGAACTTAAGGATATGGTGCAGAAGGATTATAAAAATCATAAAAAAGTGAAACGTATTGAGATCGGTATGAATGCTGGAGTAACAGATCTTGTTTTGAGGGATTTATAATAAGTTAACTGATTGCATCCCTTGTTTGTCTTCAGATTTTAATCGGTGAAGAGATAAATTTTTTGCTAAAAGAGATATCTGATATTTATACGGGGTGAGGCATTTTGTAGACTCCTCCAAATATGCTATTCGAGTATGGGCAAGACCTTTTAAATGGTTCTTACCCATACTCACTGATCTTCCAGCAATTTGATGGAAATTATTATATTGAATTCTTAATATACTCCATACTTATCTAATGTCTCAACGCAAGTCTGCAGGTATTCATGTTCAACATTATCCAGTGCCAAGGTATTAGTTAAAAAGAATCCTCCACCCGGAGCACAAAGCTCTAAGGTTCTTTTAACGGCATCTTCCACCTTTTCTTTTGAACTTCCCTTCATCAAAAGCTGAGTTTCCATACCTCCTCCGATGCATGCGATTCCACCGAGAATTTCCTTAGCGCGTTTTAAGTCCACATCCTCAAACATATACATAACCTTGCCCTTGGGCACGTCTGACAGAGTCTCAAACCTGGTATCGTATTTTCCTTCACAGACTATAATGGGAGTTATATCTGCTTCAACGCAGGAGAGAATCAGCTTTTTCAGTGGAGGCCAGTAATATTTATCATAATTAGCAGGGGACATAAAATTATCCATTCCGCAGTGGAGAGGGATAAATAGACTTGTTGAATGCTGCATTTTTGCATTTGCAATGGCAGCAGGAATTGATACCTCCGCCCAGCGATCGACCGCTTCCTTTACTAATTCCGGTTCTGTAAGTAAATCCGTGGTAGTTGCAAGAAGACCCCTGATATTATCTGCAAAATCATCAAAGGGATTACTTGCAACCGCACCTCCAAAGATCGGAAATCCCTTATTAATAATATGTAAGGTAACTGTCGCTAAATCTTGAAGACTCTCCATAACCAACTCACCGGTTTTAATCATATTTTCCAGCGCCATCCGAACCGGGGGCATGGCAAGTGGAGCTAAGGTATAGATCGCCTGGCCGCAGATGGCAGGGATTGATAAGAATTCAAGTCCTGCAAATGCCTTGTAGCGCTTTGAAAGCATTTTCTTCATAAGAAAAGCCGTTGGATCCTTTAGGTATTCATCATACTCATCGTCGCCCAGGAATTCCTTATCCAGGTACTGATAGGGCGTATTTTCCGGCAGATTATGATATGCACCCGGCCAGCGGGCATTGGTATATTGAGCAAACTCCATTGGTTTAATGGGGAAAAAAGTTGGAGCATATACAAGATCAGGATAATACTGCTTCAAATACTGATCCAGAGCTGGAATAAGACATTTGTTATCCGTCATGGCATCTTGAATGGTAATGCCATAGCCTATGGCATAGAAATTATTAATGGTAGGAATAAATGGAACTTTATCCGGGATGCCGCAATTTACAATAGTTTGAATTCTGTTGCTTCGAACGGCAATTTGAGGAAGCTGTTGATCAACCATAATTATTTACCTTCTCCTTATTCTTTGGTAGCCTTAGTATAACATTCAGGAGAAAATATAATAAATTCTAATTTCGTATCACTTAATGTAAGATCTGTATTTCTAAAGAATGGAATCTCAGTGAGAAGTCTTTGTGTGAAGGAATTCCAGAAACAATGGAATTGTAGGGTTTAGGTTTTCCCTGCTGTAAGCGGTAATCATATGCAAATCCACGATTTCTTTTGGAATTGGGATACAGCGAAACTTATCTGGTTTTGAACGATATCCATTGGTTCCATGAATCGTAGCAGCTCTGCCCAATCTAACCTCAAGCAGAGCAGAGTCCAAATTGGGGGCAGGCACAATTGTATTATCAATCCCCAGTTTTTTAAATATCTCCTTCAACTCATATTCTCTGTCAGGAGAATCCTGGGAAGAAGTAATGATGAAGGTAATATTATTAAAATCCTGCACCGATAGGTTTTCTTTATTGTATAAGGGATGCTTATCCGAGATGAGAAAGATAGAGTCAAGTTTTTCACACACATCAGTCAGTGCGTTTCCAAGCCCGCTCTTTTCAAAATCCAAGGTAAAGATAATATCAAATTCACCTGTACTCAGCTTTCGGCGAAGATCAGCAAAAGATCGCTTTTGAACATTGATACGAACATTCGGATAGCGTTTGGCAAAGCTTTCGACATAGGGAATGATGATATTATCTTCATCAAAGTCTGCAAGAAAACCAAGATGCAGATGTCCTTTCGTTCCCATAGAAAGAGCTTTTGCCTCCTGGAGACTGTCCTTTAATCGACGCTCCATTTCCATACATCTAACATACATGAGGGAGCCTTCCGGCGTGAGGCGAACCTCTTTTTTATTTCTTGCGAACAGATAGAAGCCCCATTCCTCCTCAAGGCTATTGATCTGCCTGCTGATGGTTGGCTGAGTTGTATGGAACTCTTCAGCCACCTTTGTGAAATTTAAATGGCGACATACTGCTATAAAAATCTGAATCTGTTCTGAAGTCATAATGCCCTCCGTTCATTTGTTACGAAGTATGAAAAAGTGAAATATACTTA
>JAQZBD010000258.1 GCA_029239235.1 Herbinix sp. | reverse complement strand
TCATCAGCAAAAGAGCTATTCCTATCGCTGTACCTATCATTAAAAGTTTCTTTTTCAATTTAAACCACCCCATTCACTAATATTTATATATGCCGATCTCTAATATTGATATATTATAATCCTTACTATAATATAGTCATAAGTAATTCATTATAAAACATACAAAATACAGATTGAGAGGATATATTTATGAAGATTGCATTACCGACACAAAATAATAAAATCGACAGCCACTTTGGTCACTGCGAATACTTTACCGTATATTCAATAGAAGAAACCAACATTATCAGCCGAGAAATCGTCCCCTCTCCAATGGGATGCGGATGTAAATCAGATATTACAAAAACTCTTGCTGATCTGGGTGTGACGACGATGCTTGCCGGTAATATAGGGGACAAGGCTGCAACTATTCTTAAGGAATCCGGCATTCAGGTTGTTCGCGGCTGCTCCGGCTATATTAATGAGGTTATCCAAGCATGGCTTAATGGTGAAATTGTTGACTCTATAGAATTATTACGTACTAACCCGGAAATAATAAGTGTAATACTCCTCAAATCCCAATGATTCATAAAGCTTATATGCGATTTCATTTCCTGCTACCACCTGCAGATATGCTTTCTTAGCACCCTTCTTTTTTCCCTCATTCAAGATACAGGTACAAATCGCCCGGGCATACCCCTGGCTTCGATAATCCTCCCTAACATGAATCGCATAAATACCAATGTACTCACGATCCAGGATTCCCAAGCCTGTTCCAATGATTTCTCCGTCTCTTTCAATTGACACGCAAACCGTATCCTTCGCGATAGCCTGATACATTGTTGGTACAATCGCTCTGTGTACGGGATTTGTCGTATGCTTTAATTCAAAAAGTGCTTCAATCCATTCATTTGGAATTCTCTGCTCCACCCTTACCATATCGGCATTGGCAGTCAGCACAGCATCCTCTATATCCAGCACCATTACCCGTGTGACATTTTGTATCTCATAATTTCGATTTTCTAGAACATAATCAAAATCCTTGGATACTAACGGGCTTATTTTAAATATGGTAGGTGTCCCCCATCTCTGATAAATGGATTCGCAGTAGGGAATCTTTTCACGCCAGGAAAGCATGGAATTCCCAAACTGCTCCACACTATTCGTTCTATGTGTATAAAAATAGGAAAAACGCAGAATCCATCCGTCATAGAGCTCCATTTGATGTGACGGCCAAGCATTCAGCGATAAATCTTCAATTGTTTTAATATCAAGGTTCATGTATTTATCCTTCTAGGTATAATGTTTGATTTCTCAGGTAATCCAGTCGTAAATTCACGATGAATACAAAGGAATTGTAACCAATCACCCTTGCATTGTCAATTTTTATCTCTGATCAAAGCACTTTAAAAGTTGTACCAAACAATGATAAGTGTTAAAATAGTTTAGAAAGGATTCAAACCTATGAACATAATTTTCTTATCTGAATTAGCTAGCAACGCATTCATTGACTATATGAAAACAAGGGGTACTGTTATACTCATTCCTAAGGATGACCGCTTTGATTCACGAATCGCCAGTCACCCGGATCTTGTGATATCCATCCTGGATGATACCTTGATTATAGACGAAAACGCTCACCGAAATATTTTTCAGCAATTAAACGCCCTGAGCATTCCTTACGTATCTGCAAACTCAAAGCTTGCTGCTGCTTATCCTCAGGACATCGCCTATAATGCCGTAATCACAAAGAATAATCTCCTTCATCATCTTGATCATACAAACTCGCTCTTGCTTTTACACAGTGAGTCTACAAATAAAAAATTAATCTCGGTCAAACAAGGCTATACAAAATGCTCTACCGTGGTGGTTAGTGACCACGCCCTGATTACCAGCGACCAGGGTATTTATCACGCAGCAAAGGACTATATGAAGCTACTGTTAATACAGCCGGGTCATGTATTGCTGGAAGGGTATGACTTTGGATTTTTAGGAGGTACCAGCGGAGTACTTGAGGATACTGTGATATTTCACGGAGATTTAAGTAAACACCCGGATTTCTTACAGATAAAAGCCTTTTTGGAAAAAATGCAAAAGAAGCTTCTTTATTTTGAAGAATTCCCCCTAACTGATATTGGTTCCATGCTAATATTTAAGTACGATAAGCGAAATGCTGAAACGAACACAAGCTTTCAAAAGCATGTTAATATCCCCATCTTTATATCACATGAGGGTTGTCCAAATGATTGCGTATTCTGCAATCAAAGAAAAATTACGGCAAAACCGGAGCCAATGACTTTGGACGAGGTAAGAGAACAGATAGAGCTTTACTCCTCTACCTTGAATGACCAGACCTATATTGAGTTAGCCTTCTTTGGGGGAAGTTTTACCGGTATTGATGCCCGGTTGCAAGAGAGTTATCTTAATTTAGCTTATGAATATAAAAAGGCAGGCAAATTACAAGCCATTCGCCTGTCAACCAGACCGGATTATATTTCACGGGAAATTCTTGATCGATTAAAGTTATATCAGGTAGATACCATTGAACTAGGAGTACAATCCTTGAATGAGGAGGTATTAAAGGCCTCTAACAGGGGACATATGGTATCTGACGTCTACCGGGCTGTAGATTTAATAAAGTCTTATGGTTTTCAACTTGGGATTCAATTAATGGTAGGCTTACCAGAGGATACAAAAGAAAGAACTGTACTTTCATCAAAGCTTACAGCCCTATTAAGACCAGATTTCATCCGTATCTACCCAACTTTAGTGATTAAAGAAACTGAGCTGCTTCAACTCTGCCGGCAGGGTAAGTATCATGCACTGACCATGGAAGAAGCAGTTGATTGGACTAAGGAAATGTACAAGGTATTTCTGCAGGATCAAATATCTGTCATTCGAATGGGACTGCAACCCACAGAGCTGATTGCCGAGGGCAAAGAGGTGCTTTATGGCCCTTTTCATCCTGCCTTTCGACAGCTAGTAGAAAGTGCTTATTTCTTAGAGTTGCTTCATGATAAGCTAATAGTTCAGAGTTCTTCGCTGGATAAGATTACTGCGATTAAGATCCTATGCAATCCAAGGGATTTATCGCAGGTAATAGGTCATAAGAGAAGAAATATGATTACGTTGCAGAAAGAATTTCCACAGCTGCAGGTGGTACCCGATGAAAGTATACACCCAATGAGCGTTAAACTACAGATTTCATAAGCGTCGATGGTTACATCCATAATCGTTAAGGTTTACCACTGTCTGCAGGTCTGCTGCTATCCTATGATTTACATCAAAAAGCACTGACCTGCTTGATAGTTCCTATACTAAGAGATATTTAGTCTGAACTTTAAAACCTCCATCCAAATCTTATAATAATCATAACGAAGCTCCTCAGTTGCTGTAACAAGGTATCTTCCCACAATTTTTTCTGCCCGATACCCTTTACTATTGATATAGTTCAGATGTTCTTTTAGATTATTCTCCTCTGGATTGTCCACTGAAACCTTTAAAATACATGCTATAAAATTATTCTTTGATTCACCAAATTCCCATATAATATCAGTGTTTTTATCTTCCTCTGAAGCAATCGACCCAAACTGAATCTCGCTGTTCTCGTTGATGTTCATAAGGATAGCAAAATCATTGGGATTCTTTTTATGAAAATGTGACATTTCAAACTCAACCATTCGTTGAAAATCCGGCTTGCACTTTGAATAAGGGGCAGCCTGTAACAGGCTAACCTCTTTAATATTATTTCTTCTCATTCTAATCCCTTGCTTTATTTCCTCTAATTTTGCTATCTGGGTATCAAGATCATTCTGTGTATCACAAAGAATATCATCGAATTCATCAAGAGTTACCTCGAATATTTTTCTTAGCTTTGAAATAGGGATATTAAGACTTCGATAAAAGGCGATATCACTAATTTCAAGAATTTGTTTTATGGAATATTCTCTGTAATCATTGACCTGATTTCGATCCATCTGGATTAAACTTTCCGCGTCCCAATATCTAAGGGTGGATTTAGGTACTTTAAATATCTCTGAGACTTCTCCGATATTATACTTTTCTTTCACATTATCATCACTTTCTTATGCTCAAACTTAAGTATCATAAATTCATATCATTTTACTCATTCTACAATAAAATTTCTTGACATTCAAGCTACTTTAACGTTTATACTCCTTATTGTCACAGAACTTAGTCGGAGGTAATATCTCATGAAAAAGAACTTTTTTAAATTTGTTGTCCCATCCATGATTTCACTTTTCTTTACAGGTATCTATGTAAGCATTGACGGCTTCTTTGTCGGCAGGGCTGTAGGTGATATGGGGCTTGCTGCCATCAATATTGCCTGGCCTATTGCTGCGGTTATCTTAGCTGCCGGTACAGGTATCGGTATGGGAGGTGCTATAAATATATCCCATCATCTAGGAGCCGGCAGAAAAGACCAGGCGGATAGAGCCCTTGGCAATACCCTATCCCTGCTGCTGATCGCCTCAATCCTTCTTACGATGACTACTTTATTGTTTTCGAAACCCTTGTTAAGGCTTATGGGTGCCGAGGGGGACTTATTAAGTTTAGGTTATGACTATATTAGAATTATCGGCTTAGGAGCAGCCCTTCAAGTAATGGGAACCGGCGTGACTCCCCTCCTTAGAAACCAGAATAAGGCATGGTTAGCTATGGCGCTTATGATTTCAAATTTTGTAATTGATACCGTTCTTAGTGGTGTCTTTGTCATGGTTTTAGGTTATGGAGTTATCGGAGCTGCGGCTGCCTCCCTGGTTGGTCAAACCATCGCAATCATACCGGCGCTTATTATCTTATTTAAAAAGGGAACCCGGGTTTCAATGATTAATTATATCCCTAATCTGGGTATGGTAAAAAACATTATAAAAGTCGGTGCTTCGCCCTTTGGCCTCTCCCTCATCCCCTCTCTGTCCATTGTGGTTATCAATTGGCAGGCACTTTCCTATGGGGGAACAACTGCTGTGGCAGCCTACGCTGTTGTCTCTTATATCCTGTCAACGGGGCAGCTTCTCTTAGAAGGAATTGGTGACGGCAGTCAGCCTCTCATTAGCTACGAATATGGAGCAAATAATTCTGCCACCGTA
>JAQZBD010000257.1 GCA_029239235.1 Herbinix sp. | reverse complement strand
GTCTGACTTGGCTGCTGACGGGCTTTTGTTTTAAGCCTTTCTGGTAAACGATATCACCCTCCATAATATGATTAATGTACTCACCGGAAAAGTTAATGAAAACCACACTGGAGTTATCACCGGGGGTATCTGAATGAAAGGTACTTCGGTTCAGCAAACAGGCATCCCCCTTTTTATAGTGATAGGAGACCTCCTCAATACGATTAATGCAATTCCCCTCCAGAACATAAATAAATTCGAAATGTTCATGCCGGTGCTTCATCCCAAAATCAGTTCCGACCAGGCACCCAACGCCTCCCGGATAAACGGTAAAATTAGTCATAACCCCATTTCTAACAATTTTATAGTAAAGAGTCAGAGGAAGAGATATTTTTAAACGATCCGGAACAGAATCATCCATGGTATTTCGAACATATTCATTTAATTGTTGGTTTAGATGCATAGTTTGTTTCCTCTTTCTGATGAAAGGTTCTTGAACTGCCACAATTCCCGGGGTGTGATTTCGTATTGTTTGCTGCTCTGGCAGCCTGCATATTAGTCGATACCCTAAGAAGTCGGTTATTTATAACATGATTTTACTATAGATACTAAAAAAATGCATTAGTAAAAAGCGGTTTTGGAAGAACCTCTTCGCCTCATGAAAATGCGTTTAGTGGCAAATTAACTGGCTGCAATTAACCGATGGCAAATTAACCGGCGGTAATATGAAGGATATTGTCAACGTGACAAGGGGACGGGGTTATTGTCACTTGTCATGCTAAATAACCGACGGCAATTACCTGGTGACAAAATAACCGGCAGTAAATAAAGTAATGCGGAGTGGCGAATAGAAGTATTTTTGAAATGATGGAAAACATTATCAAAATAAAGAATTATTTATCTGAAAACTGACAACAGGATTCATCAATATGCATAGTTATTGACAGGATTTATTCCAGTGGATTCGTAATAATCACGATTGACAAGAATCGATTGTAGCAATACAATTATTTGCATTGTGTCTTCAATAATAAACAAAGAATAATTAAAAAAGAAATCTAGTTAGAAGTTGAGAGACTTTGGAAGAGACTTCTTCCAGTATTACTATTAAGGAGATTATGAAAATGAGTATTAAAGATTTAATACTTGGCAAACCGTTAAAGAATTAATTTTGATACCGGCCGCAGGTATCCTTGCATTCCACACACTACCATATATTGTTCTTCCGATTCTGTTACTGTTGTTACTTCTGGTACTGTCCTATTCCCAGATTATTGATCACTATCCTAAGGGGGGTGGTGCTTATGCAGTAGCAAAGGAGAATATCGGAAAAACTGCTTCCCTTTTATCAGCAGCAGCATTGACCGTTGATTACATTCTGACGGTAGCCGTTAGTATTTCGTCATCTACCGCAGCTTTAGTCTCTGCCTTTCCTGATTTTAGGGAACACAAAATTATAATTTCCCTCATCTGTGTTGCTATTATAACTTTAATAAACCTGAGGGGTATTCGTGAAGCCTCCAAGGTATTTGGACTTCCAACCTATCTGTTTATTGCTGCTATGGCAATATTAATCCTATGCGGCTTGTTCAAATTAATTACTGGTACTTTGACTCCAGTTCAATATAGCGAAGGAGTTCTTCCAAAAGAAACCATACAGGGAATTGGTATGTTGATTATTCTAAAGGCGTTCTCCTCCGGTTGCTCTGCAATGTCAGGAGTTGAGGCGGTAAGTGATGCAGTTCCCTCCTTCAAGGATCCTTCAACCAGGAATGCGAAGCATGTATTATATATTTTAGGAATAATCATTTTCTTTATTTTTGGTGGAACCTCTATTATTGCAATGCATTTGCAGGTAGCTCCAATGGAGGGACATACCGTGTTGTCCCAGATATCTGCAGCAGTATTCGGACATCATTTTATGTATTATGTTATTCAGGTACTTACTTCGATGATTCTTATCCTTGCTGCGAATACAGCCTATAACGGACTGCCTCAGCTGCTGTATATCCTGGCACATGACGGATATGTTCCCAGACAGTTTTCCTCCAGAGGAACGAAGCTCAGTTTTTCTAATGGTATAATGTTCATCTTCATTGCTGCCGCAGCTTTAATCATCGGCTTTCGCAGTGAGGTACATGCTTTAATTCCATTGTATTCAGTGGGTGTATTTGTATCCTTTACCATTGCCCAGTATGGTATGTTTAAAAAGTGGCGCATCATGAAGGAAAAGGGTTGGCAGTATAAATGCTGGATCAATGGTTTTGGTGCTATTGTAACAGCTGTTGTTTCTGTTATCGTATTTTGTATGAAATTTAGGGATGGTGCTTGGATTTTAGCGATTGCACTTCCTATACTGATGCTTGGTATGTATTATATTAACAAGTATTATTCAAGGGTCGGTGCACAGTTAAAATTAGAGAATTTCTATCCTTATTATGATAAAGAAATCGTAAGATCTACTCAGTGTATTGTATTAGTTCATGATATTAATAAACCGTTTTTGAAAGCAATTAACTATGCTAACTCGATCTCAAGCAACATTACAGCCCTCCATGTGTGCCGCCATCCGGAACATGCACAAGAGCTTAGAAAGCAATGGGCGGATCTGAATATTCCGATTCCATTGGAGGTTATAGAGACACCTTACCGTGATATTATTCATCCGATGGATGAGTACCTATGGCAAAGAGAACGCGAGTTGAACCATGGAGAAAATATCTCTGTTATTCTGATTAAATTCATTACAGAACATAGATATGATAATCTGTTGCATAATCAGACCACCTATTTCTTCTCGCAGCATCTAAGTAAGCATAAGAATGTCTCAACGGTTATTATTCCATTCCACTATAAATGGGATGACAAGATGTTTAAATAAGGTGATAAGGGGGGGTGAGTGACAAGGGGACGGGGTTGTTGTCATAAATGAATGACAACAACCCCGTCCCCTTGTCACTCACCCCCCCTTGTCACCAAAGCAAAGAATGTAATATAATAAAATAGTAATCTGAAATAGTGAAATAAAACCTCTGAAAGGTACGGGTATATGAATGAAAAAGAAGTATCGAATTCTTAAAATAGTATTAATCAGTATTGGTGTTGTCTTAGTAGGTGTTCTTGGTATATTTTTTGCTTATGTTTCTAATTACAGTCATGCACAGGAACAGGCAATAGATGTTATGAGCAATTCTTCCGTGACAGTCAGTACCTTTGAAGGTGGAATTGCCTTTGGCAATCCGGATGCAGCCACCGGGTTTATCTTTTATCCGGGGGGAAAGGTAGAGGATACTGCTTACGCACCGTTAATCGAAGAGATTGCAGAGGGGGACATCTTTTGTGTTATTGCCGAGATGCCATATCAATTAGCGGTTTTTCGAAATAATGCGGCGGCAGATATCATGGAACGATATCCGGAGGTAGAAGCCTGGTATATCGGAGGGCATTCCCTTGGCGGAGCTATGGCGGCCTATTATGCAGGCAAATATCCGGATCAGTTTGAAGGACTTATTTTATTAGCAGCCTATTCTACCGCCAATTTGTCAGAGAGCAACCTGAAAGCGCTGCTGATGCATGGCAGTGAGGATCAGGTTCTGAATATGGAAAATTATCAGAAGTATGAAGGTAATCTACCGTCAGGCTATGTGGAAATTACCATTGAAGGAGGTAATCATGCAGGCTTTGGTGATTACGGTCTTCAAAAAGGTGATGGAGAGGCTGTGATATCAGAGACTGAACAGTGGAAGATAGCCTCGGAAGCCATCATAGAATTTATTTATCCAAAGGAATAGGACTGGGATAAAAACCGACGTGTTTTAGGTTAAGAATGGTTAGTGTTTCGGTTTTGAAAAGACATAGGAAGCAGCAGCCTTTTATGATAGGATGTATTCGAAGTATGGAATTATCAATGAAAGGTGTGGTGAAACTATGAATCAAAAAGTGAAGCAATTATTACAGGATAAGGGTAATAATCACATTCTTCCCTTCCTTTGGGTCCATGGGGAGGAAGAAGCGGTACTTAGAGAATATATGGGAGCAATTGCTGCCAGCGGAATTGGTGCGGTATGTATCGAGAGCCGTCCGCATCCGGACTATTGCGGGCCAAAGTGGTGGCAGGATTTAGACATCATCTTGGATGAGGCAAAGCAACGAGACATGAAGGTCTGGATTCTGGATGATAGCCATTTTCCTACGGGATTTGCAAATGGTGCTTTAAAGGAAGCCCCTGCAGAACTTTGCAGACAGTATCTATACTATTCGTCAGTACAAATTGTAGGGCCAATGAAATCGGCACAGCTGGATGTTTCTAAGCATGCTAAATATGTGAAAGACCCGTTTTCCGGCGGCAGTATATTTGCTATGGGTCACGGAAAAGAAAAAAGACAGTTTGACGATGACAGGATGGTCAGTGTATGTGCTGCGAGAGTTGATAAGGGTTTTGATGCATCAACTTTAATTGATATTACTGATAAAGTTCAGGATGGACAGCTGGTATGGGATATCCCTGAGGGAAAATGGATGCTTTATATCAATTTCCTGACAAGAAATGCGGGCGCACATGACAGCTATATCAATATGATTGATAAGCGCAGTGCAAGAAAGCAAATTGAGGCGGTATATGAGCCGCATTTTGAACACTATAAAGAGGAATTTGGTAAGACTTTGGCGGGCTTCTTTTCCGATGAACCGGAGCTTGGTAATGGTCAGTTGTATAGCCAGAACAACGCAATTGGAGCTGATCAGGATCTGCCCTGGAGTGACGAGCTGGAAGAACAGTTAAAATTACGTCTTGGAGAAGAGTGGAGAGGGAAGCTTCCCCTGCTGTGGATGAACGAGCTTTGTCCGGAAGAAGCAGCTAAAATGCGCTATGTTTATATGGATCTTGTGACTAGATTAGTGGAAGAGGATTTTTCAAAAGCCATCGGTTCCTGGTGTGAGGAGCGAGGTATTCTCTATATCGGTCATTTAATTGAGGATAATAATTCCCATGCACGCCTTGGTTCCAGCCTTGGACATTTCTTCCGTGGTCTTTCCGGTCAGCATATGTCCGGTATCGATGATATCGGCGGACAGGTTATGCCAGGGGGAGAGGTGTATCCCAAGAAGGCATTGATCAGCGGACGTGACGGAGAATTCTATCACTATATGCTGGGCAAGCTGGGCAGCTCCTTCGGAGCAATCGATCCGCAGAAGAAAGGGCGTACCATGTGCGAGATCTTCGGAGCCTATGGCTGGAGTGAGGGTGTCCGAATGATGAAATATCTGGTAGATCATTTCCTTGTTCGTGGTGTAAATGAATACGTGCCCCATGCTTTTTCCTGCAAGCCCTATCCGGATCCGGACTGCCCTCCTCACTTCTATGCGAATGGGCATGATCCTCTGTTTAGACATTTTGGTGTACTGATGAGATATTTAAATCGCATGTGTGATTTGATTAGTGATGGAATCAGGGTTACACCGGCAGCGATTCTATATCATGCCGAAGCAGAATGGGCAGGCAACTATATGTTGGATCAAAAGCCGGCTAAGGTATTAATGGAGCATCAGATTGACTTTGATATTATACCGACGGATGTATTTGTGGAGACAGATCGTTACAGAACAAAGCTTGGCAAGGTGCTTCGAATCAATGAGCAGACCTATAAGGTATTAGTGGTGCCCTATGCGCAATTTATTACTGATGCCGCGGTGAAGGCTATTCTCGAATTAAAGGCAGCAGGCTTTCCGGTAATATTTATAAACACACTTCCTGAGGGAATTGTTAATGGAGATAACAAATTATTAGCAGAGCTTTCTGATTGTCAGGTGGTAGCACTTGAAGAGCTGGCAGACTCTTTAAAGAGCTTGGAGATTCCCGAGATCAAGCTGGATGCAGAATATCCGATGCTTCGCTACCTCCATTACCGGGAAGAGAGTGATCTGTTCCTATTCACAAACGAAGATATTACTCAAACCTTTCGAGGTTTGGTTACGGTTCCTGCTAAGGGTAAGGTTTACGAATATGATGTATGGAAGAATGAGTTAAGAGCGGTAAAAGCAGAACAAATGGGTGAATCAACTACCATTACAGTGGAGCTGACCTTGAAGGATGGCTGGAGAATGAGCCTTGCTAAAGCCATTGATTATCCAAAGTTTCAAGAGGCACAGGAGATTACCGCCTTTGAAAATGTTGGACTGAAACACCCTGAATTTTCAGGATTTATCCGTTATGAGAATACCATAGAACTACCGGCAATTACAAATGCACAATTAAGGATCGAGGATGCTTTTGAAGGTGTAGAAGTGTTTGTAAATGATGAATCAGTTGGAATTCAGGTTGTAAAACCCTTTGCTTTTGATTTGAGTAAAAAACTAAAAACGGGTATGAATCAGCTGCGCATCGAAGTTGCGACTACACTGGAAAGAGAACGCTACTATGCACCAGCTGATCCGGCAGATTTTATGGCCAGATTATCCAAAGCACAAGTACTGGAATCTACGGGCATTATCGGGAAAGTAACACTTGCAATTCTGAAATAAAGATAGAATAGAAGGGCAGAAGAAGGTTATAACAAGAAATATTTCATCAACAATAAGAACCTTAAGGTAGTGTATTCTGGGCAGACTCCAAATTACGATATTCTTTTGGAGTCTGTCCATATTTTTTTATAAATTTTTGATAGAAGAAATTCTGGTTTTGATAACCGCACTCAGATACTATTTTATAAATGGGCATATCAGAATTCTTTAGGAGGAATACAGCTCGGTTCAATCGGTTTTCGCTTAGATTCTCCTGAAAGGTTAGCCCGGTTTCCGCTTTCATGAGGCGTGAAAGATAGTTTGGATGGTAGTTGAATGTTTTTGCAACAGCTTCTAAGGAGCAACTTTTCACATTTTGTTCCAT
Organism: Herbinix sp.; assembly: GCA_029239235.1. Classification (GTDB taxonomy): domain Bacteria; phylum Bacillota; class Clostridia; order Lachnospirales; family Lachnospiraceae; genus Mobilitalea. Next base: position 2,204 of record JAQZBD010000257.1, on the reverse strand, counting down.
ATAGTTAAGGATCTCAGTAATATAGCGTTTATTCCTCTGCTGATGCTTCCGTTCCATATCACCTTGATAGCACCTTGCTAATTCTATAAATAAAAGATTCAGATTATAACGAAGTACATCCTCACAACAAATACCGGGATTCAGATATTCGATAAAGATATTTTCTATGATTTCCTTCACGAGGGGATCATGCTTTGTATGGAATAAGAGATATTGATTATGTTCATTCGCCTGATCTATGACTCCGGCCAAGAATCTTGCAACAGCACCTCCGTTTAGTAAGCTTCCGATAAATGTATTGGAAAAATAGTCAGTTGATAGCATGATGTTGAGCACGATATCGTTCATACCCGTGGGGAAAATCGTATGCTCTGCCTGACGATCCATGATGCAGATATCCCCGGTACTCATAGGGATTTTCTTTTTATTTACGATAGCGGTACAGGTTCCGGAGAAAACAAAATTCATTTCAATATATCCATGATGATGGATTGGAACATCGGAAAAACGATCCTGACGATTTAATCTAATATTTGAGGATCTATAATGTAAGGCTGGTTCGGACTCGGAGTCCAGAATATTGCTTTCCGATTGGAATACATGATCCTTGATAAATTCAGGTCTTGTTAAAAAATTGATGTGCTCAGGCTTATAATACTGAAGGTAATGTTCTTTAAAGTAGCTTGGATTCTTTTGATGAAAGAGTTCCTGTTTCGTTAACGGAAGTAATGCTTCTTCGAATTCTTGACGGGTCATAGGGTTCACCTCTTCCTTATTAAATAGAAACTTACGAGAAGGTGTCAGTGAAATGACAAAATCTCGGATTATCTGTTAAATCTATTTACAGTATATCATACAGTATATCATAGGAGTCAGGCTGGGAAAAGTAGAGAAGCTTAGATCTGTTCATGACAATCAAATAATATAATACGATAATTAATAAAAATTATCATAAATTACTACTACTTTTTCATAGACTCACTGTGCTATAATTATATTTACGAGAAAATGTCCATTAGTATTTTATTGTTATAAACAATTGGAAAAATTCAAATGGACAATATGATCTGGTTATAAGTGGGGATTGATTAAGAGTTTGGATGAAAGGGATTTTGGCTAATGACTTCGACAAATTTCTAAAAAATACCAGTTAATTCGAGCTGATTTTCGTAAAAATAGTAGAATTATATAAAAAATACTTAAAAATATGAATGAATAATAGTTATATTTAACATTTCTAAAATAATCTATTTTCAAACATATAATATAGTGATATACTATTTGTATTAATGCGATTTGATTGCTCAAATTCGCTTATAAAAAATTTTATATTGAATTGTTATTATATTAACAAAATGTAGGCACAACATAAACAATATTTTAACAATTTGCAGGCACAGCAAAATATAGAATAAATAAGGAGCAGCCATGGGAAAGAGAATTGTAATAGTTGGAGCCGGTTATGCTGGTATTCTGACTGCAAAGAAATTGGAAAAGAAGTTAAAAAAACAAGATGTACAAATTACAATCATTGACAAGAACCCATTCCATACCATGTTAACTGAACTACATGAAGTGGCAGCAAATCGCGTGGATGAAGACAGTATTAAGATTGACTTAAAGAAGGTTTTTGCCGGAAGAAAGGTTGATGTGAAGATAGATTCCGTAACTTCCATCGATTTTGAAAAGAAGACGGTACTTGGAACCAGTGACAATTATTCTTATGATTATTTAGTGTTAGCAGCAGGCTCTAAACCGAACTTTTTTGGAGTAAAGGGCGCTGAAGAATTTTCATATAAGCTATGGTCATTTGATGATGCAGTAATATTAAAAGATCGTATTCATGATATGTTCCGTAAAGCAATGCGTGAAACGAATCCGGAGGAAAGAAAGAGATTACTTACTTTCTGGATCGTTGGAGCAGGTTTTACGGGTGTAGAGATGGTTGGTGAATTAGCGGAGTATGTTCCCATACTTTGTGAAAAATATGGCATAGATCGTAATGAAGTAAATCTGTTTAACGTGGATGGTTTAAGCAGAGTAATCCCTAACTTAACTGAAAAATTATCAGCTAAGGTTCAGAGAAGACTTGAAAAGATGCGAGTTAAGGTTATCCTGGGTACTTTTGTATCAGAAATTGGTGAAGAATACATCAGTTTGAAGCAAGGGGATAAAATTAACAAATATCCAGCAGGAACTATCGT
>JAQZBD010000256.1 GCA_029239235.1 Herbinix sp. | reverse complement strand
CCCCTCTGATCCAACGGATCATTCAACTCTGAGAAGGCATTCGCCATCTCACGTTTTGTAATAAATAACTCAAAACGCTCTGTATAATCCGGGTTACTAGGTTTTCTACTAGCAAGCGGAGAAATCTCCACCGGATGATCCATGATAAAGGTTGGCTGTACTAAATGCTCTTCTACATATTCCTCAAAGAAGAGATTAATAATATCGCCTCTCTTATGTCTATCTTCAAATTTGATATGATGTTCCTTAGCAAGTGCCTTAGCTGCTGCCTCATCCGGGATCTGATCAAAATCAACATTGGCATATTTCTTAATCGCCTCTATCATTGTCAGTCTTTCAAAAGGCTTGGACAAATCTATTTCAACACCGTCATAGGATATCAATGTTGTACCAAGCACCTTCTGAGCGACATTACGGAACAGTTCTTCCACTAAATCCATCATTCCATAATAATCAGTATAAGCCTGGTATAACTCTAACAGCGTAAATTCCGGATTATGTCTTACAGATAAACCTTCATTACGAAATACTCGGCCAATTTCATAGACACGCTCTAAACCACCAACAATCAGACGCTTTAAGTACAATTCAAGAGAGATTCTCAAATGCAGATCTTCGTCCAATGCATTATGATGGGTATTAAAAGGTCTAGCTGCTGCCCCACCGGCATTCGGTACAAGTACCGGGGTTTCAACTTCAATAAAATCCTTGCCATCTAAATAATTACGAATTTCTTTAATAATTCGTGAACGTTTCACAAATGTATCTTGAACTTCCGGATTAACAATTAAATCGATGTATCTTTGTCTGTATCTGACATCCGTGTCCTTCAGGCCATGGAATTTCTCAGGCAGAATCTGAAGACTCTTGGTTAAAAGAACCACTTTCTGTGCTTTTACAGAAACTTCTCCGGTGTGTGTTCTAAACACTTCACCTTCAATACCTACAATGTCACCAATATCATATTTTTTGAACTCGGCATAAAGCTCTTCGCCAATCTCATCTCGTTTCACATAAGCCTGGATATTACCACCCAGATCTCTAATATTACAGAAAGATGCTTTTCCCATAACACGCTTTGACATCATACGTCCAGCTAAGGATATTATCTTACCTTCAAATTCTTCAAAATTGTTAACGATATCGATGGAATGATTGGTAACATCATACTTCATTATTTGAAATGGATCTTTTCCATTTGCCTGAAGCTCTGCCAGCTTTGCTCTTTTCACCTTCAGTAGCTCATTGATATCCTGCTCTGCTTGTATTCGATTCGTTGGATATTTTACCTTTTAAACTATTAGCCTCTGTAGAACCAACCAGTTTATATTCTAATTCTTCCTCAAATTCCATATCATAGATTCTAACTCTGCATCCAATATTTATGGTATTAACGTCTACTTCATCTTCTACAACTACTTCGGCATTCTTTAATATTTTGTCTATTTCTTCAATGCGGGCTTCAATGTCTCTTTGCTCATCTTTTGCAGCATCATACTCTGCATTCTCAGAAAGATCACCCTGCTCTCTTGCTTGTAATCCCTCATAAGTCAATATGTTCTTCTTTTCTACCATAAAACACCCTTCCTCCATATTGCTTTTTATACAACATACAATACATTCAAAGTATTATAACGTATCGGATGTATCTTGTCAACCTCATTCAAACTGCTTTCTATATCTATTCATTCTGCTTTCTATTACCTATTAAATCTGCTTTTTAATTACCTGAATATGATATGCCCTTAGCAGTTAATTCGGATTAATTTTATCCAAAATTTTGGTCTCGCAATGCTTTCCTTATATCTTATCTTCAAAGCTCTTAAAATATTCTTTTGAATTATGAATATCTTACATTAACTTTAATTAGAATTTAAAATCTTCTGTAAAATCAAAGGTAGCAAAATAATCCGTCGGAGTCTCAGCTCTTCTGATTAATTGAATATCTCCACCCTCTTTTAATAAGAGCTCTGCAGATCTAAGCTTGCCATTATAGTTATAACCCATAGCATACCCATGTGCTCCTGTATCGTGGATTACAATGTAATCTCCGATATCAATCTTTGGCAGCATACGGTCAATTGCAAATTTATCATTGTTTTCGCAAAGGGAACCGGTTACATCATATTTATGATCACTTGGTTCATTTTCCTTTCCCATAACCGTGATGTGATGATATGCACCGTACATTGCAGGTCTCATTAAGTTTACGGCACAAGCATCCAAGCCAATGTATTCTTTATAAATATGCTTTTCATGAACTGCGGTTGCTACCAAATGTCCGTAAGGTGCCAGCATATAACGTCCAAGCTCTGTAAAGATTGCGATATCTCCCATACCTGCCGGTACCAGAGTTTCCTCAAAGGCTTTTTTAACCCCTGCACCGATCGCCATAATATCATTTGCATGGGAATGTGGTTTATAGGGAATACCGATACCACCGGATAAGTTAATAAATTTAATATCCACTCCGGTCTTATCACGAACCTCTACCGCCAATTCAAATAAAACACCGGCAAGTGTTGGGTAGTAATCATTTGATGCTGTGTTGCTTGCAAGGAAGGAGTGAATACCAAAATTCTTAACACCCTTTTCTTTTAGTACCTTAAATCCTTCAATTAGCTGCTCCTTTGTGAAACCATACTTGGCATCCTGAGGATTATCCATAATACCGTTAGTGGTTTTAAAGATTCCTCCCGGATTGTAGCGGCAGCAGATCGTCTCCGGTATTCCTGCCACCTTCTCCAGAAAATCAATATGGGTAAAGTCATCTAAATTAATGATTGAGTCTAATTCTCTCGCCTTTACGAATTCCTCCGGAGGAGTTGCATTGGAAGAAAACATAATATCATCACCGGAGTAGCCCAGTGCTTCTGACATCATTAGCTCTGTCATGGAAGAGCAGTCCACACCGCAGCCTTCTTCTTTTAGAATTTTAAGAATATAAGGGTTTGGTGTCGCCTTCACAGCAAAATATTCCTTAAATCCTTTATTCCAGGAAAATGCTTCATAAAGCTTTCTTGCATTTTCACGAATTCCTTTTTCATCATAAATATGAAAGGGGGTCGGATACTGTTTCGTAATTTCAACTATCTGCTCTTGGGTAATAAATGGTTTTTTCATATGGAACCTCCTATTTCATCATATATATCGTAAAGAGAAATCTTTAACGTCTGTTTTAACTTTCTGTCTCTAATAATTTAACTTTAAACTTCTATATTTTAACTTTGATTAACTCGGTCGAATCAGCTCACCTTTTCCAGCTCTGATTCCTTCTATAAATTCCTGTATATTTTCTATTTCATAGTGAAAAGCCACTCCGCTATGCAAATGCTCTTTACCATGAGCATCAGTGCCGGCAGTAACCGGAAGCTTATTTTTTCTGGCGTAGATTAGTGCCTGGCGATCAAAGATGTCATTATGATTTCCTACATTAATTGCTTCCACAGCATCTACAAACTTCGGAAATAATCGAATCTCTTTAATATATGGTCTAATCCGGTAAGGATGTGCATGGACGATAAATCCACCAGCCTCATGAATTCTTTTGTATTGCTCCTCCACTGACCAGGATAGTATCTCAGGATGATTCATCAGCCATTCTTTATCAAGTCCATAGATCAGAAACTCGGTGGCATCAAAATTGGTTTCCCAGCCAAAAAAGACTTTTAAACCAATCTTATCTCCTTCAGCCTTTGCATTTTCAAAACCTACGCAAAACTGATTCACCCACTCTTCCCAGGGGAGTTCTCTGGATATGCTAGTATTTCCATTAAAAAAATGGTCTGTAACAATAATTCCGGCATAACCAGCTTCTTTATAATACCTTACATGCTCCTTTGCGGAAAGTATGGCACAGGCGCTTGCTTCACTCGTATGGAGATGTGTCTCATAACGGAATAGACTCATATTCACCATAACCTTTCATATATAATAGCTCTTTTTGCATAATTATTCTATTGGCAAAATATCGCATTGTGAATCCAAAAACACTGAATTATCCCATAAGTCCAGAAATTCCCCCTATGGCTCACGCCTTCGGGAGATTTTGTTTGCTATAAATATTGTCCCTATTATACATCATTCTTCATTTTTTTCAAATGTTTTTTTCAAATGTTTATGATAAGTTTAGAATTTATATTCTTATCATTTCTTCTCCCTTTATTCCTTTTATTTGGACTTTTTTACTAGCAATACGTCAGGATACGACAAAAGCGCAAAATATAGTGTCAACCCTTACCAGTAATACTAGTAGAAATGTTATTTTTCTTATGTTATAATTCATTAGAACTAAGGGAAACATACTTTCGATTTCCTTAGTTCATTAATTAAGAATTCAAAGCAAAAGGGGTTTTCAACATGGAACAATATAGCGGGAGCCAGATCGTAGTTTTAGAGGGGCTTGAGGCCGTAAGAAAGCGTCCTGGTATGTACATTGGAAGTACCGGACCTAGAGGTTTGCATCATCTGATCTGGGAAATTATCGATAATGGAATTGACGAGCATTTAGCTGGTTATTGTACAAAAATTAATATTAATTTATTAAAAGACGGCGGAATAGAAATCAGTGATAACGGCCGTGGTGTGCCGGTAGATATACATCCAACCAAGAAGATTCCAACTGTCCGGGTGGTCTATACCATACTCCATGCCGGCGGCAAATTCGGGAATTCTGCCTATAAGGTATCCGGCGGACTTCATGGGGTGGGTGCTTCCGTTGTAAATGCACTCTCCAAGCGAATGATTGTAGAAGTAAGACGTGATGGTAAAATATATCGTGATGAATACGAGAACGGCGGACATGCTGTTACCCAGTTAGAGGATGGCTTACTGCCGGTAGTAGGCAAATGCAATAAGTCCGATACCGGTACGAAGGTAATCTTTTATCCTGATGATACGATTTTTGAGACTGTTGAATTTAAGGCTGACATTATACAGAAAAAATTAAAAGAAATTGCATTCTTAAATAAGAATATTCTCATTAACTTTATTGATCAAAATACAGGCGTTACAAAGACTTATCAGGAAGAATTCGGCATTAAGAGCTTTGTATCCTATCTTACCAGGGAGATGTCAAGACTCCATGAGGAGCCGATTTATCTGGAGGGAAGAAGCGGTGATATCGAAGTTGAGATTGCTCTTCAATATACAGACAGTTATACAGAGCAAATCAATGCTTACTGCAACCGAATTAATGTGGTGGATGGCGGCACTTTAGTTACCGGCTTTAAAACCGGGCTCACTCGTGTCATCAACCAGTATGCAAGAGAATTGAATTACTTAAAGGAAAAGGATGATAACTTCGATGGTAAGGATATTCGTAACGGCCTTGTAGCCATTGTGTCCATCAAGCATCCTGACCCTCAGTTTGAAGGACAAACCAAAACAAAGCTTGGTAATACGGATGCTAAGAGTGCCGTAGACGACGTCTTCTCCTCAGAAGCACAGCTTTGGCTGGATAAACATATCGAGGTGCTTCGAAGTATCCTAGACAACTCTTTAAAATCCTTTAACGCAAGACGTGCCAGTGATAAGGCAAGAGTTGCCGTTATGAAGCAGCTAAATGATGTGGATACCCGCAGCAAGCTGGCATCCTGCTCCTCTAAGAAGCCGGAGGAGTGTGAATTATATATTGTCGAGGGTGATTCCGCCGGCGGTACCGTAAAGACTGCCAGAAACCGCCGAACTCAGGCCGTTCTTCCCTTAAGAGGAAAGATATTGAATGTAGAAAAGGCCACGCTGGAAAAAATCCTGGTTAATAACGAAATCAAGTCTATGATTGCCTCCTTTGGCTGTGGAATCGGGGATGAATTTGATTTATCAAAGCTTCGTTATGATAAAATAATTATTCTAACAGATGCGGATGTAGACGGTGCCCATATCAGCACTCTTCTTTTAACCTTCTTCTATCGTTTTATGCCGGAATTAATTCTTGAGGGTAAGATTTATCGTGGTATGCCACCTTTATATAAGGTTGAATATGAAACTACCTTAAAGAATAAGAAGGTGAAAAGATCCGAATATCTCTATAATGATTTTGAATTAGATAAATTCCGTAAGATAGAGGGTAATAAAATTCTTAACCTCCAACGATATAAAGGACTTGGTGAGATGGATGCCCATCAGCTATGGGAAACCACTCTTGATCCTGAGACCCGTATTATGGCTCAGATTGAAATCAGTGATACGGTGGAAGCGGACGAAATTACTACCGTCTTAATGAGTAATAATGTTCCACCAAGACGTAGCTTTATTATGGAAGAAGCGAAATATGCAAAGATTGATATTTAGTTTAATTCGATATTTAGTTAAAACCAATATTTAATTAATATTGATATTTAGTTGGTACAGATTGTAATTCGATATGCGGAGGTTAATGTCACAATGAATAGAACAAGCGATCAGATTATCCAATTGGATTATTCTGAAGAAATGAAAAATAGTTACCGCGATTACGCTATGAGCGTTATCATCGCCAGAGCCTTACCGGACGTTAGAGACGGTTTAAAGCCGGTTCAACGAAGGATTCTTTACTCCATGATTGAGCTTGGTTTAGATCCCGCGAAGCCTCATAGAAAGAGTGCTCGTATTGTCGGCGATACCATGGGTAAATATCATCCTCATGGCGACACTTCCATATATGACGCCTTGGTTCGTATGAC
>JAQZBD010000255.1 GCA_029239235.1 Herbinix sp. | reverse complement strand
TTTCCAAGACGCTCTGCAAAAGAGAATACCTTTTTCAAGCGATTTGAGATAAAGATATTAAAAAGTAATGTTATAATCAGTACCGTAATGATAAGATTTAAGCCGGAGGCAACATAGAAGCCGGCATTACCATGCATAATTTCTGTATTCATACCTACCTGTTCTAATGCAGAATAGCTTGTATCTAGGGCGAAATTTACTGCCTGTCCTATTTGGGTAGTAAAAAGCTGTACGAGTACGATAGCTGCAACGAATTTGAATTTAATAGAATTTAAGCGGGATCTCGATAATCGCTCCTTAATAAAATTGAATCGTGAATTACTTATTCTTTCATATAGTGAATCTATTAGTTTATCCATGACTTTATCCTCCTGTAATTTGTTTCGTAGGGACAGAATATAGGAGCAATGTTAACTCAATGTTAACAAAATGGATTGTTAGAAATAATTAAGAATTCATTGTAGGATTTTACTGATTTTTTATTCATTTTTTGTATCTTTTATAAAAATATAATTGCTTTTATTGAGAAGTTATGGTATTATTATTCTTTGGAAATAATTGAATATAATTCAGAAAAGTTTTAACAAGCTTTTTTGGAATTTATTAAAAGATAGTTCGTAGAGCATCTTTTAATGAAGGGAACCGTGGGGGAGTAGTTCGCGCGATGCGTGGTTAAGTCAACAGCAAGACCTAACAAGTCTGGTTTAACCGGAAAGAGCAAGACTCATGTAAAGCCTATTTTCAGTAGAAAAGGGGTTTTATATGAGTCTTTTTTAATGGTGAATACTCGGGGGTTCAAATTAGAGAAAAGAGAGGAATTGAACACAAATGAAGTACTATCTTGAGCAAGTGGAAGATGTATTAGAAGCTGTAAAAAGCAAGGTATCAGGTTTATCTGATGCAGAAGCTAAGCTTCGATTGGAGACGAACGGGAAGAATAAATTAGTAGAGGCGAAGAAGGATGGTTTGATTAAACGATTTCTTTCTCAATTAACGGATCCAATGATTATTATTCTGCTCGTAGCTGCAGCTATTTCTGGGGTGACTTCCATTGTAGAAGGAGAATCCCCTGCCGATGTTTTCATTATTCTCTTTGTAGTTATTGTAAATGCAGTTTTAGGTGTTTACCAGGAGAATAAGGCAGAGAAAGCAATCGAAGCGTTGCAGGAGATGGCAGCGGCGACCAGTAAGGTATTACGTGACGGCAGCATATCCAGTGTTAGGAGCGAAGATCTGGTAGTAGGTGATGTAGTCCTTTTAGAAGCAGGAGATGCGGTTCCAGCGGATTGTCGTATCTTTGAAAGTGCCAGCTTAAAGATCGAAGAAGCAGCTCTTACCGGTGAGTCCGTTCCAGTTAATAAGGTGATGGAACTTCTTTCTTTAAAAAGCGGAGAAAAGGAAGTTTCTTTGGGTGACAGAAAGAACATGGCATATATGGGCAGTACTGTCGTATATGGCCGTGGTAAGGCAGTAGTGGTTGCTACAGGAATGGATACTGAGATGGGTAAGATTGCTGATGCAATCGCACAGACTCAGGAAAATGAAACTCCATTACAGATTAAACTGAATCAATTGAGCAAGATTTTAAGTATTCTTGTTATTGGTATCTGTATCTTTATCTTTGCGTTTAGTTTAATTCGTTCCGGTGATTTTAGCGGTGAAGTTGTTCTTAGAACCTTCATGGTAGCGGTAAGTCTTGCAGTTGCTGCAATTCCGGAAGGACTGGCAGCGGTAGTAACAATTGTTCTTTCCATTGGTGTTACCAACATGAGCAAACGAAGTGCCGTGATTCGTCGTCTTACAGCAGTTGAGACTCTGGGATGTACTCAGATTATCTGTAGCGATAAAACCGGTACCCTTACCCAGAATAAGATGACTGTAGTAGATCATTATGCTACAGACGAGGCTATGCTTGCAAAGGCAATGGCATTATGCTGTGATGCAGAGTTAGAAAATGGAGCAGCAGTAGGAGAGCCAACCGAATGTGCGTTAGTAAATTACGCAGCAAGCCTGAAGCTGTTAAAGCCGGACTTAAAGAAGGAATATCCTCGTATCGGAGAGGCTCCCTTTGATTCCAGCCGTAAGATGATGTCAACCGTACATAAGGATAATCAGGAAATCATTCAGTTTACCAAGGGTGCGCCGGATGAAATTCTTCGCTTATGTACCTCTTATATTGAAGATGGTAAGATTCTACCAATGACAGAAGAAAAGCATGCTCAGATTCTGAAAGAGAATAAGAGAATGGCAGATAAGGCACTTCGTGTTCTTGCAGCTGCATGCTTTAGTCATAGCACAATGCCCTCTGAATTTACACCGGAGAGTTTGGAGCATGATCTGATCTTCCTTGGTTTAACAGGTATGATTGATCCGGTTCGTCCTGAGGTAATTGATGCAATTAAGGAATGTCGTACAGCGGGCATCCGTCCGATTATGATAACCGGTGACCACAAGGATACAGCAGTAGCCATTGCAACGGAAATTGGTATTATAAACAATCCTAGCCAGGCGATTATCGGTGCACAGTTAAATGAGATATCTGATGAAGAGCTGGACAAGACCATTCAAAATTATGGTGTATATGCACGTGTACAGCCAGAGCATAAGGTACGTATTGTAAATGCCTGGAAGAAGCTTGGCATGATTACAGCCATGACCGGAGATGGTGTTAATGATGCACCTTCGATTAAGAGTGCGGATATCGGTATTGGTATGGGTATCACAGGTACTGATGTTACAAAGAACGTTGCCGATATGGTTCTTGCAGATGATAATTTTGCTACCATTGTTTCCGCAGTGGAAGAGGGAAGACGTATTTATGATAATATTCGTAAAGCAATTCAGTTCTTATTATCCTCTAACCTAAGTGAAGTACTTTCAATTTTTATTGCAACTGTACTGGGCTTTACAGTTATGAAGCCGGTACACATCTTATGGATTAATTTGATTACAGACTGTTTCCCAGCCCTTGCATTAGGTATGGAAAAGGGAGAAAAAGACTTGATGGAACGCAAACCTCGTTCTTCTAAGGAAGGAATTTTCTCCGGTGGTGTTGGCTTTGATGTAGCTTATCAGGGTTTGATGGTAACAATAGTAACCCTGGCAGCTTATGTGATTGGACACTTTATTGAGTCCGGTAAATGGGAGTTCGTAACCAGTGCAGACGGTATGACAATGGCTTTCCTTACAATGAGTATGGCGGAGATCTTCCACAGCTTTAATATGCGAAGCCAACGTGGTTCTATTTTCCGTATGAATACAAGAAATATAACCTTAATCGGAGCTATGGTAATCAGTTTTATCCTTACAACAGCAGTAATTTATATACCATTTTTTAGAGAGATTTTTGAATTTGAACACATCAGCCTGATTGAATACGCAATAGCAATGTTACTGGCTATCAGCGTTATTCCGATTGTTGAGGTTGTGAAGGCAATTCAAAGAACAGCTGCGAAAAGAGCAGAATAAAAAGCTTATTCCAATTATATTGCGCCTATAAAAGAGGATGCCCCGGAAATGATCAATCATTTTTAGGGGCATTCTCTTATTCTTGGCTAAGTCTGACTATGTCTGTAAATTGATACATGGCGTAACTGATATTAAGAAGAGGGTATGTAATTCTGCTTTGATTTAAGCATTAAAGTTCTTGTACTTGACATGGATGGTGAAGGTATCGTATGATTCTATAGCACAAGACCGAGGATCTTTTTTGTTGTTATAAATAAGGAACAACATTAAGCTCAATCATGTGATACTGACTTGATAATAGGACGGATTTTGTGGTAACCTAAAATATTGATTCGAGGGTCAAAAGCCTTCGTTACCCTACTGCACTGAATATGCGTGTATATATGCATACGTATTCAGTACAATATCTAAAGCTGACTTTTGACGCTCGAATCAATATTAGTTTTCTAAAAAATAACAGAAAGGAATTATTCATATGAACCAAGGACAGCAATTTTTTTATAACTTCTTTATGGAACGTGTTATGGAAGGAAAAGAAGAGGAGGCAAAGGTCGTACTGAATGCCGGATTTCAGAAGCAGGAAGAAGGAACCTTTGATGCAGCTTATTTAAATGAAGTAATGCCTAAGTATTTTGAACTGATTAAGCCTGAATTTGTGGAAGACTTAAAGCAGGCAATGGCTCACTTTGGATCAAATTTAAAATAGTGTTATTATAATCAATAAAAAGGATTTTATATGCTAACAGAAGGCTGTTGCGAAATAATAAGATGGACATTTTCTAATCCGTATTATTAATATTTCGCAGCAGCCTTCTGTTATTCGTTTTTTCGAATATTTCGCGGCGTAGTATGAAACCGGTCGTAAAACATTTTACGAAATAATTTGTAATTGGTAAAACCATGCTTTTCCAGAAGCTGATAAATAGGAGTATCTGTATTAAGGAGATCCTGATAGATATATTGTATTCGCAGCTGGTTTAAATAAAACAGATAGGTACAACCCACATTATTCTTGAAAAACCGGCAAAAGTATTTTGTCTGAAAGCCAGCTTCTCTAGCAATCTCGTCCAGTGAGATATCGGAGGAGTGATTTATCTCCGAATATTTCATTATTTTAGATAAGATGGATAGGTTTTTTGTGTGTTTTAAAAATTCGTTTCTGGGCAGCTCTATTCGAAAGTCCCGGTATAGCAAATATAAAAGATCATAGAGAAGGCTGTTGATTTTTAACTTGTATCCATCACCCTGCATCAGTTCCAGACCATACATTTTCCTTAAGATATGTTTTAGTGGAAGTAGTTTCTGATACTCAGGAGACTGCTTTCGGGGAAAGGGAAGCTGAAACGTCAGCTGATCTATATCAGGAAGGTTATGCTTTAAGAAATTCGGAGGAATCTGAATCACTAAGGCGTAGTTTTCATGCACGCATTTTGTGGAATGAATCGCTTTGGAATTAATCAAAAGAAAGGTATCATCAGTTAATTGATAATCTTGGTCAGCTATTGTAATACTTAGGAGAATAGCTGGAAAAGATAAGTACCTCTTGATATTCTGGCAGGTAGATGGACTCATAGATTGGAGTCTGGGACTCATTGAGCATGGGATTCTCCTTTCTTTTTTCATATAGAAGGGTTCGAGAGTCAAAAGTCAGATTTAGATATTGTATTGAATATGTATGGATATCTACCCAACTGGACTTGCCTTACCATTCCGGGAATCGCCTAAAAAGAAGACAATTCATAGATGCCGGTCTGCTCCATCTGGATATATGCACACATATTCAGCGCAGTGTAAAGTAGGCTTTTGACCCTTGAATCATAGAAGATAATTGCGAAACAATATGATATATAGTATATCACAGCTTGATTGAAATAAAAAGATACTAATGACCTACTAAATGAGAATAAAATACCTAATAGGAGGTTCGGAAAATCACTATAATACTTATAAGTTAATAGTTGGGGGACAACAAATCATAATGAT
>JAQZBD010000027.1 GCA_029239235.1 Herbinix sp. | reverse complement strand
TTCATAGAGTATGCTAAACCATTATTATGGCGAATATAGGAGGAAATTGTAAAAATTATAAGAATTAAGGTAGAATTTAGAGGAAAATCATGCTAATATATTTAAGTGAAGTGGTATTATTATAATGGAATCTAATTACAGATTAATAACTGTGATTAGTTTTACCAGCCGAAACAACTGTCACGAGAAGCAGTGCCTATAGCCAATTCGCAATGATATAATTAGATTCAAAAGTCAGATATACATATCGAGATGATATCGATACACACATATTCATTGCTGCAGATGAAATATAAAATGACGTTTGAATACTGAAATCATAATAACGGAGGGCATGTATGAGTAACAACCGTAAAAGCGTGAAAGAAAAGAAACGTTTTAAAAGTATTAAAACCAAGGTAAGTATGTTAATGGTGATTTTTACGTTAGCAATACTTACCCTGCAGATTGGTTTTGGTTTACTGGGCTATGGTAAGCTTATTTCAAGTGAAATTACTACAAATTCGAAAACCAGAGTTGAAAAAGAAGCAGCAGAGATATCCGCTCAATTTTCGAGATGGGGTGAAGCAAGCCGTTCCTATGCTTCCATGATTGGGCAAATGCCAGGATATGATACACCTTTGTTAATTGATATTTTACATAAATACTTAGATTCAGATAAGTCAATTGTTGGAGGAGGTTTCTGGCTTGAACCTTATCAGTATAGTCAAGAGGATAAGTACTATGGACCTTATCTATATCGAGAGGGAGAGAACGCGTTATTAACTTGGGAGTATAGTAATGAAGAAACAGATTATTTTCAATTTGATTGGTATCAAAATGGTTTCTCGTATGATAAATCAGTTGTATGGAGTGAGCCATATCCTGATGCGGTAACAAATGTACCTATGATTACTGCTACAAGTGCAATTTATAAGAAGGATAAAAAAGTTGGAGTTATTACTCTGGATATTGGTTTGAAGGAATTACAGGAGCATGTTGCAAATTTCAAGGTTGGTAAAGAAGGATTTGCATTTATTCTTACTTCTCAAGGCGTTTATATGGGACATCCCATCGATGAGAAGAATTTGCATGAGAAGATGACAGAGGAGCAGGATGAAAAACTTAGAGAGATCGGCAATGAGATTATAAATGCTTCTGGTACGTTAGTGCAAAAATCAGTGATTAATGATATTAAATATTATACGGTTGCTGCACCAATCGGTGATACAGGACTTAAACTTGTGGTAAATCTACCGGAAGATGAAGTATTTGGTCCGGTGAATACTGCAATCACTGTAAATATTGTAATTTTACTTGTAGTTGTCATACTATTGATGTTGGTATTGTCTACTTTAATTAATTACTTCATTCTAAAGCCGATCAAAGCAATCACCAAGGATGCTGAACTAATTGCAAAAGGTGTTTTTAATCAGAAGAGTGACGATAAATATCTGAAAAGAAAAGATGAAATTGGTACGATTACGGTTGGAATTGATAACATAAAAATAGAATTAAAACGATTAATCGGTAGTATTAAAAATGAATCTAATGCGATTGAAAACGAAGTGGAGGATGCAATATCCAATGTAAAAACATTGAATAGAAATTTGGAAGAAGTATCTGCCACAACGCAGGAAATCGCAGCAGGCATGGAAGAAACAGCTGCTTCAGCGGAAGAAATGTCTGCAAATTCAAGGGAAATTGAAAGAGCCGTTCAATCAATTGCTCAAAAATCCCAAGAAGGGTCCATTGCAGCGAATGAAATATATAAAAGAGCAGAAATAGTAAAGAGGAATATAAATACTTCGCAAAAAAAAGCGCTCGATACATTTAATGGATCAAAGAATCAGCTAGAGCAAGCAATTACTGAATCTAAGGTAGTGGATCGAATTGATACCCTATCAGAAGCTATTATGCAGATTACAAACCAAACGAATTTATTAGCGTTAAATGCTTCCATCGAAGCAGCAAAAGCCGGGGATGCAGGAAAAGGCTTTAGCGTTGTGGCAGAGGAAATAAAAAAACTTGCGGAGCAATCAAAGAATACGGTACTTAAAATTCAAGAGGTGACAATCCTGGTGAAAGGAGCTGTAGAGCATTTAACCCATAGTGCAAATGGATTATTAGACTTTGTATCCGAAGATGTTGACCATGATTATCAAACTATGCTTCAAGTTGCGGATCAATATAGTGACGATGCAAAATATGTAGATGATCTGGTAACGGACTTCAGTGCAACCTCAGAGGAGTTATTAGCATCACTCCAAGATGTTTTAGCAACAATAGAAGGGGTTACGATTGCAGCAAATGAAGGAGCCACCGGGGCGACGGATATTGCCAATAAAATTTCTGACTCGTATAGTAAAGCAAATGAAATGCGTGATATTATTATTCAAACAAATGAAAGTGCAGATAAACTGAAAAATGAAATAGCCCAATTTACAATTGATTAATAAGAAATATTGCAAAGAATGATATTGCAATCTCGGTGGGCTTTATCAATACAGATTATAATCCAAAGCCTTTACGAAAAGCACTAGGTGTAATTCCATGAATTGCTTTAAAGGCAGCACTGAATTTTGCCGCATTTTCATAGCCGCACTGGTGAGCAATATTTTTGATATTCAATTCATCATCAGCTAACATCTGCATGGCACGCTTCATTATGGATTCCCTAATATAGGAATATAACGTAGTACCGTATAAGCTTTTAAATGCAATACGCAGTTTGCTTTGACTCATCTGGGCAAGATGGCATAGCTCTTCTGTGGAAGGAAGTGAAAGAGGATTTTGGTCAATTCGCTCCTTTACCAGATAGAGTTGTTTTTCGTCATTCCAGGTAACATAGTCACGGCGGCTGCGTTTTTGCTTTTCTATGTCCAAATTATGGGCGAAGAGGCAAAGAAGCTCAATCGCCTTACAGAGATATGCCGGAGGTGGGAGTCGGTTGCCACGTACGCCCCATCGCAGCTGTTCCATAACCAGCATTATATTCGGAGTATCAATGTGCTGGGGTTTCCAGAGGGTAGCATCCTTGACCCTGATGGGATAGGAGGAGCCGGTAGCCTTCAAAAAGCCTTCAATGCAGGAATCAAAGATCAGCACACTGGTGAAGCAGGCATGCATTCCGGCGGGGATGGCCAGACGTACAGGTCTACCCGGATTGATCCAAAGATGTGTGAAAGGCGTAAGAGTGCGGGAAGCTTTTCCCTTCTGTGTCAGGGTGATTTCGCCGCTATCGATACACAGGATTAAGAGGCAGGGCTCCTTGATATTCATGGTGTAATTCAAAGCTTTCTCGGTTGTAAGCCAGGCACTGGCTACAAATAGCCCGTCACAGGTATGAACCTCATGGATCCAACCGTTTTCCCAGGTTCCCGGAAGTGTATAAAAGGCATAATGATTGTGGTATGTTATATCAAACTTAAAATGCTTCGCTAAAGCGCCAAGCCCCAAATCATATTCCTTAGTATAGTCCATAACTTATTCCTCCTTATGCCGGATTAGTCAGATTATAACACAGAAAATGATTGTGTTTCAAGTAAGAATATACTCCAAAACGTGATAGAGATACTCCAAAATCATATTATAAATATATTCAGTAATGATTAGCAAACACCTATTATTAAAGGGGTTTCTATTAATTCCTGCAATGGATTAACATAGATAAGCATAATCCTTTCTGGATTGACACAAAAAAATTAGCATGATAGAATAACCGCATAAGTTAGTCGATTCTAACTCGGCTCGGCGGCGCGCACCAAGCTTTAATCATTGAATCAACGATAAGGAGATAATAGGTTATTATGAAAAAATTCAATAAAATGCTTCTCTCAGCCCTATTGGGGATAACTCTTATATTAATGACTATAGGCTGTAAGAAGGCTGAGACGGCAGGAACGGATCCTGTATCGACAACTCCGGAGCCTACCCAGGCAGCAGCATCAGATGAAAGCCAGGATATACCGCAGGAAAGCGGAACACGTACCGTGAGTACGGTAATGGGTGATATTGAGGTTCCGGTAGATCCTCAAAGAGTAGTTGTTAACTGGTATGTTGGTGATATGTTTGCACTTGACCTGGACGTGGTGGGATATTACTGCTGGGCGCACGAAGCAATGCCATTTTACGATAAGATGATGTCTACTACCTCAATTGAAAATTGGGATCAGGAGGAAGTAATGGCTCTTGAACCGGATTTGATCATTACATACAGTGAAGATGATTATAAAACTTTTAGCAGTATAGCACCCGTACTTGTTGTACCGGAAGGAGATTTGACCTCTGTGGAGCGTGTTCTCTTAATCGGGGAAGCAACAGGAAGAAGTGAAGAAGCACAGGCTACGGTGGATATCTTTGAGACAAAGCTTGCGGCTGCGAAAGAAACCCTGCAGGGAGATGACTTTAAAGGTAAATCCTTTAGTATCAATGAAGACTGGGGTTCTGCTTCCTACGGTGTGTATTATGAAACAGGTTCCAGAGGAGGTTCTTTGATATACAAATACCTTGGTCTGAAGAAGCCGGAGAAGCTGGAGCAGCTGGTCGAAGAAACCGGCGAAGGCAGAGGCGGATTAAGCTATGAAGTAGCAGCGGAATATTTCGGAGATTACATGATTTGGTTCCGTCCATATGATGCGGTAGAGGATTCTCCTTCCGAATATGAGACGACACCGATTTGGGAAAGCCTCCCGGCAGTACAGGCAGGACAGGTAATTACCGTACCGGGAAATATGAGCGGTTTATATTATTATGATGATGTACTCAGCTTGACAGGACAGCTTGATTATATGATAGATAAATTGAATGGACTAGCCAAATAAGTTAGTTGATGCTAACTTTGCTTGGCGGTGTACACCAAGCATTTATCATTGAATCAACGATAAGGAGAAAATAGATTATTATGAAAAAAATTAATAAAATGCTTCTCTTGGCTCTATTGGGGATCACCCTTTTATTCATAACTACGGGATGCCAAAGATCTGAAACATCTGAAACATCAGAAACAGATGCCGTAACGTCAACTTCAGCGCCTACGCAGGCAGAAACGGAGAGTCGGAATGTACAGGAAGAAAGCGGAACACGTATCGTGAGTACTGTGATGGGTGATATTGAAGTTCCGGCTAATCCCAAAAGAGTTTTAGTAGACTATATCGTTGGAGATGTGGTTGCAATGGGTGTGAAACCTATAGCATTAAGTACATTGGATACTGACCTGGAAGGGACAGCCTTTGAAAAAGAAGTCGAAGGTCTTGAATATATTGGTTGGGGTTACGATCCAGAGACAGTTATGGCACTTGAACCGGATTTAATAATTCTTTCATGGTCTGATGAGGGATATGAAGAGTTATCAAAGATTGCACCTACGATATATATTCCTTATGGTGAAATGACGACAGAGGAAAGAGTAATGCTTGTTGGAGAAGCATTAAACAAAGCAGAAGAAGCACGTCAAGTGTTAAATGATTTTGATACTAAAGTGGAGCAATCAATACAATCTTTAAAAGATGCAGGTGTTTATGATAAGTTTGTAACGGTTGCACAGTATTCAAATGGGCAAGCGTATGTTGCTGGAAATAAGCATGCTGTTGGTAGGTTGTTATATGATACTATGGGATTCCCTGTTCTTGAAAAGGTACAGACTGATATTATTGATGCAGATAAATATTGGGGAGATATTTCTTTAGAGGTTTTTCCGGAATATGTGGGAGATTATTTTATACACTTAGGTGATTACCCAGAAGATTGGGAGACAAATGAAATAATAAATTCCATTCCGACAATGAAAGAAGGAAAGACATTTACCTTGAATACCCAACTTACCTGGTACTCTGATATATACTCTGCCAGTGCATTAGTTGATAAAATAACATCACAATTAATTGCACTTGCAAAATAATGTTAATTAGTTTTTGAGTCGGTAAATTCATGAGAGGAAGGATCTAATATGATACAACAAAACTCCAGCAAGCGTCGGGGCGTCGCACGATTCACGTTTTATATGCTTGTGGGAGCAGGGCTTCTGGTTCTGATATCGGCGTCGTCGATTTCCTTCGGCGCCGCCGATATGAAGTTGTCTACCGCCTGGGGGGCAATTTTTCATTTTAACCCCGATTTGACGGAGCACCAGATTATTAAGACCCTGCGATTTCCCAGAACTGTAGCAGATATTATCGTAGGCTGCAGCCTTGCCGTTTGCGGCGCACTGATGCAGGGAACAACAAGAAATCCTTTGGCGGATTCCGGTCTGATGGGTATCAGCAGCGGTGCAACCTTTGCGATTGCACTCGCAATGGCATTTGTACCGGACCGCAGCTATGGGCAGACCATGATTTTTGCATGTCTTGGTGCAGCTGTAACTACAGGAATGACTTATTCTATTGCCTCCATGGGAAAGCGCGGCATGACGCCGCAAAGACTGGTGCTTGCGGGTATTTCAATCTCCATGCTGTTTGGTGCTTTCAGTCAATATATTTCTATTAGATATCATCTGGGGCAGGCGCTTGCCTACTGGACTGCCGGAGGAACCGCAGGGGCTAAGTGGAGTGAGCTTGCAATTGTGGCTCCTTTCTTTCTGGCTGCTGTATTGGCAGCTCTGGCACTTTCTCCCTCCGTTACGGTTATGAGTCTGGGGGAAGAGGTTGCGGTCGGTCTTGGTATGAAGACCAGATTTGTAAAGGGAATTTCTACGGTGATTGTACTGGTACTTACGGGACTTTCGGTCATTGTCGTTGGACCTGTTGGCTTTGTGGGATTAATTACACCACATATTGTCCGGTATCTGGTCGGAGTGGATTACCGATATATCATTCCGGCCTCCGGTCTGTACGGTGCACTCCTGACCGTATTTGCAGATCTGACCGGAAGATTAATTAATAAACCCTACGAAACCCCCATCAGTATTATTTTTGCAGTAATTGGTGTTCCGTATTTCCTCTATCTTGCAAGAAAGCAAAGGAGGGAGTTTGAATGAAAAAGCGTTTCACAATAAAACAGGGAATCATGGTTTTACTTCTGATGATTCTTTTGATGCTTGTTATCGCTATTGTAAGTGTTAATTCAGGAAAGATGAATTTATCTGTTTCTGAGGTGTTTCAGGTGCTTTTAGGAAATGGAACCCAGAAGCAGAATCTGATCGTATTTGAGTTTCGGCTTCCCCGTATTATTCTTGCCGTGTTGGTAGGTGTTGGTATGGGGGCATCGGGCTGTATTATGCAGAGCCTTTTAAGAAATGATATGGCAAGCCCGGGTACTCTGGGCATTAGCTCCGGTTCCGGATTGTTTGTACTCATTTTTGTCGTCATGTTTGCCTCCAAGGGAATGTCCTCTGCATTTACCTTACCGTTTCTGGCTTTTGTGGGAGGAATGACGGCTGCGGCGTTGATCTTTTTATTATCTTATAGAAGAGGAAGAGATATATCGCCCACAGGACTTATCCTCACCGGTGTTGCCCTGTCAAGCGGTTATGGAGCGGTAACCACACTTCTGACACTGAAGCTGGATGAAAATCAGATGGATTTTATGCAGCGCTGGAGTGCGGGAAGTCTTTGGGGTGATGATTGGACGTATCTGGGCATACTGGCACCCTGGACTCTTATATTGCTGGCCTATGTTATATACAAATCAAGGATACTCAATACCTTGCATCTGGGAAATCAGACGGCAACGGGTCTTGGTGTTGCAGTTAAGAAAGAATTCCTGGGATTATCCGTTGCATCGGTGGCTCTGTCCTCCGGAAGTGTAGCTCTTGGCGGGAATTTCTTCTTTGTGGGAATGATATCCCCTCATATGGCAAGAAAGCTGGTTGGACCAAATCACAAGCTGCTTCTGCCCGCTTCCTGTTTATCGGGAGCTATTCTTGTCTTGTTAGCAGATACCATTACCCGTACGATCAGCCTTGGAACGGATGTGCCGCCGGGAATTGTAATAACAGTGCTTAGCACACCGTATTTCTTATACTTGTTAGCGAAAGCGAATTAAGATTGCGGACAGGAACGGGAAATAGGAAACAAGTTAGTATTTGCCCTGCGTGCACAAACTTGTAATGTGCAAAGGGCAGCATAGAAATGAGGAAGAATATGAACAGTATTACAACAAATAATTTGGATATTGCCTATGAAGAGGTACTGATTGTAAAAGCGCTTGATATGAATATACCCCACGGAAAAATAACCTCCATTATCGGACCCAACGGGTGCGGTAAATCCACGGTATTAAAGGCAGTAGGACGTATTTTAAAGCCGAAGAACGGTATGGTATATCTAAGCGGTGAGGATATCCGCAAGCTTTCCACAAAGGAAGTGGCTAAAAAAATGGCAATTCTTCCGCAGACACCGACGGCACCCAGCGGGCTTACGGTGAGTGAGCTGGTGGCTTACGGAAGATTTCCTCATCAAAAAGGCTTTGGTAAATTGACGCCGGAGGATAAAAAAATAGTGCAGTGGGCATTGTCAGTAACAAAGCTTATGGAATTTGAGCACAGGGAAGTGGATACTCTTTCCGGCGGTCAAAGACAGAGGGTGTGGATTGCGATGGCACTGGCACAGCAGACGGACATGATCTTGCTGGATGAGCCTACGACCTATCTGGATTTGGCACATCAGTTGGAGGTTCTGACGCTGCTTTATGAATTAAACCGCAAACAGGGCTGTACGATTGCGATGGTGCTGCATGATCTGAACCTGGCCGCACGTTTTTCGGATTATATGATTGCGATCCGGTCGGGCAGAATTATCAGCCACGGAAAGCCCGAGGAGGTTATGCGACCGGAGGTATTAAAGGAAGCCTTCTCTATCGACGCACAGATTGTACATGAGCCTAGAACCGGAAGGCCGGTGTGTCTTACCTATGATCTTCTTTCCCTGGAAGCTGACCCTCAGAGGGAGGTGCTAGCCGTATGAAGACCGCCTTCAGAGTATTAAGTGAAGCAAAAAAGTACTGGAGCTATTTGATCATTGCTTTTGTGTCGCTTATTGTCTCAACAATTGCCGGCTTCTATACACCCTGGGCACTTCGTGAACTAACAAGCCTGGCAACACAGGGCTCCGGTGATTTTGCCAAAGAGGCACTGCGCATCGGCCTGTTCTTACTGGTGGCAACGGCTTTATCGGCAGCAGGAAATTCTGCTTCCGGGTATTTGAACCATTATGCGGCACTTCATTATGTAGCAGATCTGCGAACCCGGCTGTATAGCAAGCTACAGCATATGAGCCTTCGATATTTTCATAAGAGCAGGACGGGAGACCTGACCGGCCGTGTTGTGAGCGACGCATTGGAAGCAGAGGTTTTGCTGGCACATGTCATTCCTGATTTTGTTGTGAATATATTGACCTTTGTCGGGGTGGGTTTCCTTTTATTTACCATCAACTGGCGCCTTGCCCTGATGAGTCTTGTTACCATTCCGATATTGATTGGTATTACAATCTGGCAAAGCCGCCATGTATCTCCGACCTGGAAGGAGAATTCAAGAATCAGGGGAGAATTGGCGGGAACGGTACAGGATAATTTATCAGGTATTAAGGAAATACAGATTTTTAACCAGCAGGAACAGGAAGAAATTAAGGTGAATTCATTGTCACTCAGACACAGCATGGCATATCTTCGTGCCAGCTTTTTCTTTGAAACCACCTATCCGCTGTTGGCATTTATCACAGCACTAGGAACCGTAATCGTAGTTGTGTACGGAGGGAAGCTGCTGAGTAAGCAGCAGGTAGCCATTGCGGATATCGTGGGTATCGTGATGTATCTTTCCATGTTTTACGCACCGGTTAAAAGTTTCTCGGGACTGGTGGAGCGGGCAGGAGAGGCCGCTGCAGGCTGCAGACGTGTTTTTGAGGTACTGGATGATAGTTCAGATGTCAAGGAAAAGAAGAATGCTAAGAAGCTGCCCCGTGTAGCAGGTAAAATTGAATTAAGGGATCTTACCTTTTCTTATCAGGAAGACATGAAGGTTCTGAATAAGGTTAATCTCACCATTTTGCCGGGACAGACGGTGGCGTTAATTGGAACAACCGGTGTTGGGAAAAGTACCATTGCCAATCTGGTTAACCGGTTCTATGATCCTCAGGAGGGAAAGGTATTAATTGACGGAGTAGATATTAAGGAGGTCACCTTAACCAGCCTTCGGGATAATATATCCATGGTATTACAGGACACGTTTTTGTTTAACGGTACCGTGTATGAAAATATTGTTTACGGATGGAAGGATGCAACGAAGAAAGATGTAGTTGCAGCGGCAAGAGCCGCCAATGCCCATGACTTTATAGAACAGATGGAGAATGGTTATGATACGGTAATAGGAGAGCGGGGAATCAGGCTTTCAGGAGGGCAAAAGCAAAGGCTGTCCATTGCCAGAGCCATCCTGCGGAACTCTCCGATTCTCATCCTGGATGAAGCTACTTCAGCGCTTGATACGAAGACAGAACAGGAGATACAGAGTGCACTGGATGAAATATCAAAGGAGCGTACCACTCTGGTCATTGCCCATAGGCTTTCGACAATCCGTCATGCGGATCAAATTGTTGTCCTGGAGGGAAACGGGATCGCAGAGATCGGAAAGCATGACGAACTGATAGCCAAAAACGGAATCTATGCGCAGCTTCATACAGCACAGGGGGGGTGACAAGGGGACGGGGTTGTCGTCACAAGGAATAGGTGACGACAACCCCGTCCCCTTGTCACCGTCCCCTTGTCACCTGATTCATTAACAAAGCAGTTGGTAATAATAGTTGTGTTAATTAATAATGATGAAAATTAGTAATGAAAAAAGTGATGAAAAAGAAAGCTATCCTGTAACATTTTATATTTCTGAATCGTCTTAATTAATATAAGTATTACAATCCGGACGATGGTACTATAGAATATATAAAATGCCATGTTGCAGCATATGGAGGCAGGAAATGGAGAATGTAAATAATAAAAAAGAAATGATTGAAAGACTCTGTGCAGATACCTGGCGGGAGCTTTATAGATTTATCTATTATAGGGTTCAAAACCGTGAGGAAGCAGAGGATATAACCCAGGAAACCTATGCCAAAGCAATCTCTTATTTAAATAAAAATGATGTAAAGATACTCGAGGAAAGGAGCTATCTAAAGGCGGTATCCCTCAATATCATCCGTGACCAATGGCGGTCGAAGAAGCGGCGGGGCGATAGCATCAATCTGGAGGATGTCAAGCCTGAGGAAATAGCCCAGGAGGATTTTACAGGTTCTCTGAGCGATAGAGATCAGATTAACGAGGCAATGAGAAAGCTGACGAAAGAGCAGCGGACAGTGCTTGGACTGCGAATAATCAAAGGTTATTCCGTTAAGGAAACAGCAAAGCTGATGCAAAGGAAAGAAGGATCTGTTCGAGTCCTGCAGTTTCGTGCGGTGAAAGCCTTAACAGAGCTTTTGGAAGCGGAAGACCATATGGAGTAAGGAGGAATTATGATGGATGAGAAGAAATTATCCCAATATATTGATGAACTAAATGCCGGAAGAAGACCCAAGGAACATGGAGATTCATCCCGGGAAGGAGAGAAGGAGGAGCAGAAGCTTCTTGCTACAATAAGAAAAGTAAGATCACTCCGGGAAATAGAATACCCCGATGAGTTCTTTGAGCAGCGGCTGGTTAATTCCCTGGCAGGCGGCAGTGGTGGTTCTGTAAGCTTGAAGCAGCCGGTAAAGAAGGCGAGAAAATATACATTTTTCTATCCCTTAGCAGCAGCTGCGGCTGCAATCCTGCTTTTTGTGACAGTATACCAGGTACTTCCGAATCAGAATCCAAGTATTGTATATGCTATGGAGAAAGCAATGGAGAAGATTCAGACCTACCATGGGATCATAGAAGTAAGTGAGACAAATGAGTTGGGTGAAACGATAACCCAGTCAAAAAGAGAGGTATGGGCAGATCAGAGCGGTAATTACTATATAAAAGATTTGGAAGGGACTTCACAGGGTCTTGTTACTGTAAACAACGGTGAGCAGAAGTGGCAGCTTAGACCGGAGGAAAAGGCGTCTTATTTATTTTCAGCATTTCCGGATGATTATCGTTTTACCTTCGAGCTGGGTAATGAAGTTGATGATGTTACGAAGGCACAAACAGTAAACATCCTGGGAACAGAAACGATCAGCGGAAGAAATACAACAAAGCTTGAGATCATTCCGGACGGAGGAGCGGCTTATTATTTATGGATTGATAATGAGACGGATCTGCCCCTGCAAAGAGTCTCTGCAATGCAGAATGCGATTCAGATTCAAGTAAGCTACAGCTCTATTGAATTCATGGATACAATACCGCAAACGCTCCTTGCATATGAGCTGCCTGAGGGCTATAAAGAGGTCAATACGAATCAGGAGCAGATAGTTGCCTCCCTGGAAGAAGCAGAAGATCTGATTGGTTTTATTCCTCAGCTGCCAAAGCAGATAGAAGAAGGGTATACCTTGGACAGGATAGCAGTAGAGAATGCAAATTCTGTTGTAAAGCTATATTATGTGACAGAGGATAACTTAGAGATGGTTCTCTTAACCCAGACAAAGGTGACGAAAGAATTAGAGCCGGCAGCTACAGCAATTCTTGGAACCGTCAATGATAATAAGGCTGAAATTATAACCACAGAGCCAAACAGATCCATCCGCTGGCAGGAAAAGGGCATAGAATATAAATTACTTGGAACCATGCCGATAGAACAACTGACTGCCTTCGCAGAAAAGATGACCGAGAGTGAGGTCGTAATACCAGAGCCTTCAGGAGCTGCCAAAGAGCCTCAGGTTAAGGTTGATATAGACCAGTCCGTCGAAGAGAATGAGCAAAAGAGCGTGGATGCGGGACATTCCCCTTGGAAGCTGGATCCGGCATTTGTAGCTCAGGTATTTGCGAGTCTCCTGTTATCACCGGAGGGTATCGTCGGAGATTATCCGATCGCTTACGAGAATATTGATATCATTGAAAATAACGGAACGGATGCAATAGCTGAAATTAAGGATGACAAGTCGATTGCAAAATATGTTTATTTGAAACGCCTTGTCCGCCAGGATGATACCGGTATCTGGACTGTAGTTGGATATGATGCTGTAAAATAAGTTTAACGATTTAAAGAATCGATTCAGAAAAATTGATTAAGAAAATTGGTTAAAAAATGGAATAAGCTGAGGTAGCCCCATCGTTCCAGCTCAATAATTTATTTGGAGGACTTATAATAAAAAATTAGCTTTTGAAAAAAATATTGATAATTTATTGACATAACTAATTATTTTTAGTATGATTTATCTAAATAATTAGCAGATCGCTTGAGGAACGCTATGACATTATTCCTAATTGGAGATAGAAAGCACTCTGTTTTATTATTACAACTGATACAAAGTGCCTTGTCTTTATAACAGGCATTTATATATGGAATATTTTTGTGGCCATGCTCCGCTTGGGGAGTATGGATGAACAAGGGAATTGGGTGAGAATCCCGAACGGTACCGCCGCTGTATACGTTGAGTCCATTCTTGTTGATGAAAATCAGTCATTGGGGAAACCTGAGAAGGCAAAGGATGGGTGCAGAAGGAATAAGCTTCGAACGCGTGAGTCAGAAGACCTACAAGAATAGAGATTGACATAAATGTAGAATTTAGGTCAATCAATGTGCGCAGAAAATCGGCTGTGGCAATATTTATATTGTCCCAGCTTTTTTAAATGCAATTTTATCGATTCTATTAGGAGGCTTAAACATTCGGGGCAAAGATCATCTTATATCAGATTCAATATGTGGAGCATATGGAATAAAGAATTTCAAATGATTAATAGGAGGATATGAAAATGTTTAAATGGACTAAAATGGAAAAAAGAATGATGACGCTTTCTGTAATGATTGCCGCATTACTTGCAACGTCACAAACAGCCTATGCAATGCACATTATGGAAGGCTACTTATCAGCTGCCCATTGTATAGCTTGGGGGGCAATCAGTATTCCTTTTCTGGTTGCGGGCGTGATTAGCATACGTCATACGGTGCAAAAGCAACGGAGAGCATTAATTTTATTAGCGATGTCAGGTGCTTATATCTTTGTATTGTCATCTCTTAAAATACCGTCAGTTACAGGAAGCTGCAGTCATATGACAGGTACCGGTCTATCAGCAATTATTTTTGGGCCTTTGGCTACCAGTGTTCTTGGTATTATAGTATTGCTGTTCCAGGCAATTTTGCTGGCGCATGGCGGACTCACAACCTTAGGTGCAAATACCTTCAGTATGGCAATTGCAGGACCTATTATTGCAATCTTACTTTATAAGGGTGGCATGAAATTAAAATTAAACAGAAAAGTGTGTATTTTCATTGCAGCCGCACTTGGAGACTTATTTACATATTGTGTGACTAGTATGCAGCTGGCTATTGCTTACCCAAGTGAAGCAGGCGGCGTGGCAGCTAGTGCATTAAAATTCCTGGCTGTATTCGCACCGACTCAGTTACCATTGGCAATTATAGAGGGTATCTTAACGGTAATCATTGTTATGGGTATGGAGAGCTTTGCAGCACCTGAATTAAAAGAAGTTGGATTTATAAAGGAGGGCAACTAATATGTCAAAGGATAAAAAAATAGTAAGCATTTTATTAATTGTTGTATTACTAATGGTGGTTGTCCCGGTATTCGCTTTAAAGGGAGCTGAGTTTGGAGGAAGTGACGATGCCGGAAGCCAGGTCATCACGGAAATAGCCGGTGGAGACTATGAGCCTTGGTTTACTCCAATTGCAGAAACCGTGATTGGCGGAGAGATCCCAGGTGAAATTGAAAGCTTGCTTTTCTGTGTTCAGACCGGAATTGGAGTTGGAATCATCGCATACGCTTTTGGATATTTGGTAGCACGCAAAAAATATAGTGGTAAGGAACAATAATGGTAACGAGTATTTTCGTACTAAAGAGGATAGAAATAAGTGGTATAGAAATAAGTAGTAAAAAGGAACACTCGGTTACATAATCGCATGTTACCGGGTGTTCTTTAGGAGAAGTATATGATAATAACAGCAATATTAGCCATGCTTGTGATTTGGTGTTTATTTTATGGGGGAATTACTAACACGATTCTAATCTGCCTTTGCTTAATCACAGGGGGATTTTTGGCTATCGTGAGTCGTCATAAGCATGAGGGGTTTCTGGTGATCGATATCATTGCACAGAAATCACATCTGAATAAAGTGAATCCATCGATTAAATTTTGGACAGTACTGATACTCTTGTTTTTGTGTGTTGGCTCCAAATCTGTTATTGTTGGATTAATATTAGCGGTAGTTATGTTTATTTTAATGGTACCTTATGGTGGCTTGGATTTGCATGATTATCTTTCTTTACTTTCTGTACCTGTGTCATTTCTGCTCATCAGTGCCCTCGCTCTCTTGTTTAACTATGGGGAGGTAGCGTCAGGAGTTATAAATTTGCCTGTGTTTCAAGGTTATCTCTTTGTAAGTCAGTCCTCACAGCTGAGGACAGGTCTGGTTCTATCAAAGGCTCTGGGAGCGCTTAGCTGTTTATATTTACTAAGTTTATCAACCCCTATGTCAGAAATTATATCTGTATTAAGGAAAGCACATATACCCGATGTTGTTATCGAGTTAATGTATTTAATATATCGGTATACCTTTGTGTTATTTGAGATGTATCGTTCCATGAAGGACGCAGCAAAGAGTCGGCTTGGATTTGTTAATTTTTCTATCAGTGTAAAGACAACCGGAAAGATATACTCTAACTTGCTGGCAAGAAGCTATCAAAAGGCTATGAATAATTTTGATGCCATGGAAAGCCGTTGCTATACGGGAGAAATACGTTTTCTGGAACATGAGAAAAAAATTTCACTGATGCAATACATAGCAGCTGTTTCATTGGTGGTCATTATTTCTGGATTGACCTTTACACTTCACTAGAATAGGAGGAAGGATAAACCTTGGAAGAAATTCTGCGTTTTGAAAAAATTGATTTTAGTTATGAGAAAGACCGAAGGGCTTTAAAAAATGTCTCTGTTACCTTATATGGTTCACAGAAGGTAGCAGTTCTAGGGAATAACGGTGCCGGAAAAAGCACCTTCTTTTTATGCTGTAATGGAATTGTCAAACCTCAATCCGGTAGGATGTATTTGAACAATAATGAAATGGGAAGTTCGAAGAAGGATAATATATCTCTTCGGCAAAACGTTGGAATCGTATTTCAGGATCCGGATAGTCAAATTATTGCAGGGACGGTTGAAGCTGAAGTTAGTTTCGGACCAATGAATTTGAGGTTACCTGAAGCCACGGTGCGATGCCAGGTAGATGATGCAATTGAGAAAATGCGTCTGGAGGATATGCGAACAAGGGCACCCCATTACTTATCCGGAGGAGAAAAAAAGCGTGTCAGTATTGCAGATGTTCTGGCAATGAATCCCAGGTTACTGCTTTTTGATGAGCCGGCTGCAAGTCTTGACCCAGAGAATACACTTTTGCTGGAGAAAAACTTAAATATGCTCACTGAAAAAGGTCTGGGACTTGTAATCGCTACCCATGATGTGGATTTTGCCTGGCGCTGGGCAGATAGAATTTTAGTATTTCATGGGGGTGAGCTAGTGGCAGATGCAGAGCCTGAAACCGTGTTTTCAGATGAAGAATTATTGAAGAAATGTGGACTGGTTCAGCCTACGCTCTTTCAGGTGGGGAAAATATTTCATATAGATCCGCTCCCCAAGGTAATCTCTGATCTAAAAGGGAGATAGTTGGAACCTTTAGCGCAAGAGGAGTGCAAATCATAATTAATCAAAAGAGCAGTAGTATTTTAATGACTAAAAAGCTTATTATAATTAAGAGATATACAAAAATAGGACGGATTATGAACGAACCTCCAAAAGTTAGATTTTAAGGACTAACTTTTGGAGGTCACATCATTTCCGTCCTTTTTGTAATACCAAATCAATATATAATATAATTCAATTAATTAGGCAGTGATAGCCGTACCACTTAGACCCTTTAAGCTCTGACGAGCTTTGTCAAGATGGCCGATAATAGCCCTTCGACCTTCTTTCTTAGTCACAAAGTTAACACTTGCTTCAACTTTAGGGAGCATAGAAGGTACCGGGAATTGACCCTCTGCAATGTATTTCTGAGCATCTGCTGCTGTTAAAGTGTCCAGATTCTGAGCGTCCTCTGTTCCGTAATTCAAAGCCACCTTTTCAACTCCGGTTAAGAATAATAAAATATCAGCATCCAGCATATCCGCCAACTTTTCACTTGCCAAATCCTTTTCAATTACGGCACTTGCACCACGAAGAGCTGTTCCCTGCTCCAAAACCGGTATACCACCGCCACCTGCGGCGATGACAAGCTGATCTGCTGCAACAAGAGCTTTGATTGCATCTATTTCATAGATATCAATTGGCTTCGGAGTAGCCACAATACGTCGATAGCCATCCTTTTCTTCCACCACATAATTTCCCTTTTTAACCTCTTCATCAGCCTCTTCCTTTGTCATATGGCGGCCGATTACCTTGGTAGGATGCTGAAAGGCAGGATCAAAGGGATCTACACGAACCTGTGTAATAACCGTAGATACGGGTTTAAAAATGCCTCGATCTAACAGCTCCGTACGTATGGCATTCTGCAAATCGTATCCGATATAGCCCTGACTTAAGGCTCCGCAGACCGACATGGGTGCAACGGTAAAGGTATTATCTAGACGGCTGAATTCTGTCATTGCTCTATGCAGCATTCCAACCTGAGGACCATTGCTGTGTGTAATAACAACCTGGTATTTATCCTCTACCAAATCGGCAATTGCACTTGCCGCATTGATGATTGATTTCTTTTGTTCCGGAAGGCTGGTTCCGAACGCATTTCTTCCTAAAGCGACTACGATTGTCTTCTTCTTCATACACATTCCCCATTTCATCACTGATATAATAATAGCTTGTTATAACTTCTAATATATCATACTGGGGCTTTTGAGTCAAAAAACTTCTTGTCCAAAATGCAGATATTTCTATTATTGAATTTAAGTATTTAAGAAAGATATAGGTATTGAGATGAATGTGTGTGCATAT
Source organism: Herbinix sp. (assembly GCA_029239235.1). Classification (GTDB taxonomy): domain Bacteria; phylum Bacillota; class Clostridia; order Lachnospirales; family Lachnospiraceae; genus Mobilitalea. Next base: position 8,970 of record JAQZBD010000027.1, on the reverse strand, counting down.
ATATCCATCTGGACTTGCCTTACCATCTTGCGTTTTCCAAAATGCAGGCAAGCACAAGATGCCGGTCTGCGCCATCTGGATATATATGCACACACATTCATCGCTAAGGTATAAGGGTTTTTTTGAAAAATTTTGATCATAATTCAGATTAGCATTCGTTTAGATTAAAAATCGTTTAGATATAAAATCGTTTAGATTAAAATTGGTAATTGACTCTTACATAATGGTATACTTTATACTGTAATTGAGCTCAAAAAACACATATATGTGAGGATAATAGAATGCTAAAAATAGGAGATTTTTCAAAGCTATCGAGGATCAGTATACGGATGCTGCGTCACTACGATGAGATGGGATTGTTGGTGCCTATGAGTACCGACCATTTTACAGGTTACCGTTATTACAGCGAAGAACAGTTACCGGATGCCGGTAGGATTAATGCCTTAAAGGACATGGGCTTCGGACTTGGAGCCATAGCAGAGATATTAAAAAGCTATCATGAGCCCCAGGCGCTGGCACAGTTTTTAGCGGTAAAACAATCCGAGGTACAAGCAGAAGTAGAAGAGGCAGAACGCCGTTTGCTGCTCCTTGAAACAGCCATTCAGAGGCTGAGAAAGGATGATGGAGCAATGAATTATAATGTGACAATGAAAACCCTGCCGGAGAGATATGTGGCAAGTGTGAGAAAGGTGATACCTGCCTATGATCAGGAGAGTATACTGTGGAATTATCTAATGACTGAAACGGCGGCAATGAACCTGGCGCCGGCCGATAACTGCTACAGCCTTGCTGTATTTCATGATGAGGGCTATAAGGAAAGTGATGTAGATATTGAGATACAGTTGATGGTAAAAGGAACCTACCAGAATACGGATCATGTTATATTTAAAACAGTTCCTCCGATCGAGGTTGCTTCAGCAACCTACAAGGGCAGCTATGAACAGCTGACTACGGTGAATCATACGGTTGCAAATTGGGTTAATGACAGTGGATATGAATTTAACGGAGCAATGTTTTGCATTTACCATGTTAGCCCTGCACAAACACAGAATCCTGATGAACTGGTGACAGAGGTTTGCTATCCGGTAAAGAGAAGAGAGGTCTAAAGTGATACATTGTTTATCGGATTATAGTTTTAGGAGTATAGTCATGGGATAAATTCTGAATTGATTTATGATTAATTACGGTCTGATTTTCTTATTCTACACCATGTGATCTTGAACGGCACTTTGCCTTCAGCTTTACATGTCATAGAGTAAGAAGTATCAGACCATTATATTGACAGAGTTAATTAAGGGTGCACCTGATATCCTCACAGGGAACCATGCTTTGGATATTCACTGCAAAGCAATCGATAAGGAGCTTCATCTTCTTCAATGGTTGGGAAGCGTCCCACTGAATCGTAGAAACGGTTATCCGTATTATCGTCATTGCACATGGAGACTTCCCCAATGAGAACCGCACCTGTTCCCGGCTTTATGTCAAAATCGTGGTATTGGTGAGGCCAGAGGGTGATGCTTTCACCGGGCCTTAACTCAACTCCGGTACCAGCTTTTATATAGTAGGAACGACCGTCCGCATTGACCAGAACATCAGAGGTATCAAAGGAACCGTCACCTTTATCATTATAGAGATGGATGATCAGAGTTCCACCGCCGCGATTGATAATATCCTCGCTTTTGTTCCAGTGGAAATGCATTGGAGAGTGCTGTCCCTCCTTAAGCATGAGTAATTTTTCAGCGTAGCTTTTCTTATACCTTGGATTGTTCTGATTACCGTTTCGAAGGGTAATCAAGGCAAAGCCCACCTTCTCAAAGTCTCCAAGACCGTAGTCGGTAATATCCCAACCCAGCATATTATCACGGATTTCATCATATTCTTCATTTTTACTATTCCAGTCTTCGGGAGTCCAGCCGCAGAAGGGCGGAAGCTCAAAGCAGTGTTTTCTGATTAGTTTCTCCATATCGCGGATTGCCTTGTTAATCTCTGAACGTTTCATCGGATTACCTCCATTTAAAATTGTTAATGCCAGCACCAAGCTCAAAGTGGTATTTAACGATTCCAAGATCCACCTTGGAATAAAATCCTCCGGTAGCTTCTGCGTTTACGGTATCCCCCACTAATGTGAACAGGAATTTTTGCTGATTCGTAGCTGTCGGTGCCAGCATGGCTGCCTTCATTCCGCTGCGAAACCACTCAGGCTTATTTGCTGCCTTGCAAAGTGCTTCCAAGGGCTTACTCTTATGGGGCATGCCGTGATTTTTACCGTAACCTAAAGCAATGACACAACGAAGGGTTTCCTCTTTCGCAATCTTACAGCCGCACTTGTTTTTACTATAGGTAAGGCCAACCCAACAGGTGTTAAGACCTAGCATGGTTGCTTTCAGAACGATTCTTTCCCCATAATAGCCTATTTTTTCATCGAGCCCAGATTCCTTTTTTCCTACCAGAGCAATATAATTTCTTACATTAATAAGCTTTCCATAATGAGCCATGATACCACTAAAAGCGTTTGGTTCGTTCGCTACAAGCTGTATGTTCAGCCCGCTTTCCTGGTTGCAGGCATCAATTTCAGTCTGAAGCTCCAATATTAATTGATCCGATAAGGCTTGTTCAGTGTAGCTGCGTACGGAATGCCGTTCCTTCATTGCCTCTAATATATCCATCCTATATCCCTTCCTTCTTTATGGTTCAATAACATATTCTGTTTTATGATTAGTAAGTAATAGCGTGTCTACTTTGACTATTATAACATATTATTATTAATATGGTTCATCGAGAAAGAAAATTAAGGTAAAATACAAAATTTAAATGAACTGTATTCCAATTAATGAATTACTGGTTCTCGATTGATAGAGCAGCAAATAAAATGAATCATAGAACGCATAAATCGACTAATTGCATATCATGCATATATAAGAATTATTTAAAAGCGAGGGAAGGCTATGATACGAATTAATGTAGATGCAGGACATGGAAGCTATACTTCAGGAAAGAGAACACCTCCCATGCCGGTAAATGTTGATTTTGATGGAGATGGAGTAGTAGATGTTAAGAAGGGTAATACCATTAAAGAACATTTTGCTAATGTGAAGGTTGCAATGTTATTAGTGGAAGAGCTGAAACGATGTGGTTTTGCCGTAACAAAAACCGGATTCGATGACGCAGATGCAGGAGATGATACGGATGTATTGATAAGCAGCAGGCAGAAAACAGTTAAAAATGCAGCTTGCGATTATTCTGTTTCCATACATTTTAATGCCTATGGAGATGGACAGAGTTTTAATTCGGCTCAGGGTGCCAGTGTCTATATCCATAGCAGTTATCCAAAGGATAGCCGTAAGTTGGCTACTAAGGTTCTTAATCAATTGATGGCAGGAACAAAGCAAAAGAATCTGGGCGTACTAACTGCTAATCTCGGTATGTGCAATTGCAAGCTAATGAATACAAAAGCTGCGATTTTAGTAGAAACTGCCTTTATGACGAATCAAAACGAAGCAATAAATATGATGGGCAAAAAGAAGTTTTGGGAAGAGGCTGCGATAGAGATTGCAAAGGGGCTGTGTGAATACACGGGTGTTACCTATGTGAAAAAGCCTGCAGAGACAAAGCCCGCAACCTTGTACAGGGTTCATGCCGGTAGCTATACTACTGAGAGTGAAGCGAATAAGGCAGCAGAGCAGCTAAAGAAAAAGGGCTTTAAAGAGTTGTTTGTGTATTCAGCCAAGGTCAGTGGCAAAACTGTTTATAGAGTGCAGCTGGGAATCTATTCTTCAAAAGAAAATGCTGATAAAATGCTGGCTCGCGCAAAAGCAGCAGGTTTTACTAAGGCATTTACTCTAAAGTCGTAGGTAAAGTGAAGTTAAGGATGATAAGTATATCGAGTTAAGTATATCGAGTTAAGTATATCGAGTTAAACATATCAAGTTAAGCATATCAAGTCTAGGGTCATAGCAACAAGGTCTATTAGTGTAAAGAAATAGAGGAGCAGCTCCATACAAGTGATGGAACGGCTCCTCTATTTCATATTAAGCGAATCAGCCTGCTGATTCAGCTGCTTGCTATTTAATGTTATCATGAGTCATCTCCTAGCTTCTTATCTAAAATAGCGGTAGTTATTACCTAGTAATTCTAAAGATTCATAAAGATTTCTCTTAAAGGCTTCTGCGAATTTTCTAAAAAAGTTTTTCATATGATTCACCTCTGTTTCATAATTTTATTTTTATTACTTATCGAAGATATAATTTGTATTTATCCATTAATACCATGGATTCTAAAAAATTTGCCCAAAGTTCTTTGCTAAGTTTTTTTAATGCGTTTTTCATAATAATTTCTCCCTTTCGCTTATTATTTGATTTGTTTATTTCCTTATTACGATTGTAATGATAACATCCCTCCAGCGTTCCAACAAGGTGATAGATTTATGGAGTAAAAATAGCCACCCTGCTAAGCTTGATTTGGTAAATGAAAGATTCGTTAAAAAGTGTATGTAATAGTAATAAATGATGTAAAAACAAATAAAATTAAGTAGAACCCATATAAAGACTATAATCGCGGAGGGATAGACATGATGGATGATATGGAATTTTACGAAAGACAGGAGATAAATGATTGTGAGATTCAGGAAGAGGAAGGTGAGTTTCAAGCTTTTCCTGAGATGGATGAGAGCATGTCTGAAGAGGAATTTGAGGATTAAAGTAGCAGGAACGAGAAAGAAGGGGCTTCAGTTTCGATAGCCCCTTCTTTTTAAAATAGCTTATGAAATTCGAGTAGTATTATAGATCTTTTCCGATCAGTGTATCATCGACAAAGCACATTACGATGGTAGCAACTACCGCCAGACATGCGAGGAAGATATATGCTGCCACGTAAGAAACACTATGGCCGATGACGCCGACTACTGCTACACCTAAGGCTCCTAATGCAGCAACCAGCGGTTTGATTACCTTATAAGCCATCGGGAAGTCATAGCGTCCCCAGATGGTATTGCATATGGAAACCAGATAATTAGCTGAGCCGCCTAATAATACACCGAGAAATGGCAGTGACAAATAAAGGGTTGCGGTTGTAGGTATCAGGTTTAAAACAATGGAAGCGATGCCAAAGAAATATGTTATAATGGTGGCTTTCTTTGGACCCACATGTGAATCTAATACACCGCAGAGGTAGCTACCTACACAGGCAACAGCACCGGTAATGGCAAGCATAATATTGATCTGAGGCATCTCATAGCCAGACTGCATAAAACGAGGAACAAAGTTAGTCATAATACCCAAAGCGAATAATTCCATAACACCAAGTGAAAAACCAATCAACCAGGTTCTCTTGGTGGATAAAATCTTTTTAACATTCCAAGGTGAGGTCTTCATGTAGGCGAAACCTTCCTGGAACTGTCGTTCTGCTGCGGCTTTATCAAAGCTCATATCATTATCTGGGAAAGCTCCTGCCTGTTCCGGGAAATCACGGATAAAGACAGCGCAGATTACACAAAGAATTAAGGTTGCAATGCCGTAAAAAGTATATATGGAAGGTAAACCAAGATTCGCTAACAAATTGCTTGTGAGAGGAACGGACACCATAGCAGAAACAGGGAATCCGATGGTTACCCAGCCCATTGCTAAGCCCTTTTTTCTAGGAAACCAGTTAGAGATGACATTAAGGTTTGCAATGTAAGCAAAGCCCATACCGCCAACGCTTGCCGCGGCAAGACAAATAAAGTATATCACAGGACTTGAAGCATGACCCCATAGAAAACAAGCCACGGAGCAAATACCTAAGGAAAGAGCCCAAGCAAAACGGATGGATACCTTATGTGAGATAATTCCCCACATGGCTGCACCAACCACAGCAACCCAGGCTGATATGGTAGAAAATATGTAAAGAAGGCTGATATTCCAGCCTTTTATATCTGCAAAAGCTGCAATGGTAACATTAAGTGAATCATTGATAATTGAACTGTCGATCATAATACAAATAAAAGAGAATAAAATGACTAGCCAGCCCTTAACTCCAAAGCTACTACGGGTTTTTGAAAATTCATAATTTGATGTTGATTCCAATTTTCTCATTTCCTTTCATTTTTTCTTAAGAATGCAATTGGCATTCATTCATTTAAACATCTCTATAAAATAAGCAACACCATAAGATAATATGTTATTAATCACGACATATTTTATTAATCTTACAGTGCTGCTTCATTATATTAGTCTTTTATATCCGACTTTAATTTTGTTCCTGTGTCTGTACAGCTGAAGCACTCTTACTACTTAAGGTAAGAATAATAGCAATTACAGTTCCTGCGACCAATAATATGGAAGATACGAACCAGATAAACTGACCGTCATCCTTTCTGCCAAATAATGTGCCGATGAGTGCTAAAATTGCTGGTGCAATTGCTGTTCCCAGATTGACAAAAGTCATGTACATACCATTTGCGAAGGAGCCAGCAGACTTTGGAGCTGCTTCAATAATTCGCATGGTTCCATAAGGCAAGAGCAATCCAAAGCCAAGACCTACAAAGCAAGCGCCGATTACAACCATACCAAAGCTTGTTGCCTGTGATAAGAGGAAGAAACCAATGGCGTTGACAAGGATCATGATAGGGAGGCTTGCTTTTTTGAAAATATGTAATGCTTTAGCATAAAGAATACCAGCAATCAGTGATAGAAGAGTCATTGCCATACTTGCTAATCCGGACTGAGCTGAATTTCCGCCCAGTGCTTCAACTACGTAGGAGATGAAGCCGAAGAATCCGAAGTAAATAACAGCGTAACACAGGATTGCAAAACAGATGAATAGCATCCTGCCATTAAACTTAGCATTTTCCTCTTTTTTCTTCTCGGACTTTGGAGGCTCAGGAAGAAAGGCAGCTACCAAGATGAAGGAAATAATGGAGAATGCATAAATAAGGAAAGAGAACTGCCAGCTAATAGAGGCAAGTACACCTGCTAAGGCGGAGGTGATTACATTACCGATTGCAACGGCTGCACTCTGCCATCCAATCATCGTTTTAAATTCTTCGTCCTTAAAGAAATCAGCGATAAGTCCAGCTGTATAAGGTGTGAATAAACCGGTACCGATACCCAGCAATGCTCTACAGAAAAGCATGAACTCAAAGTTCGGAACCACCATAGGACCTAAGCCACCCAGCAAAAATAAAATCAAACCAATATACAGAACAGTCTTAGTTTTCACCTTTCCTGCAATCAAACCGGATATGAATACAAAGGGAATTGCGAACATGGATGCTACAACTACCATGGTCTGCATCTGTGATGCATCTTTGCCGACTGCCGCACCAATCGTAGCAAGCGCAGGTGAAATGGTAAGTCTGAGCATTTGTAAAAATGAAAGCGATAAGATAGATACCTTGAGAATATTTTTTCCTTTCATTATACCTCTCCTTTAATAATGTTTTTTCTGCTATTTTCGACACAGGTTCGTCAAAAAAATAGCAAACTTATATTAATAATTATAAATTTATGTTAAAGATTTGTATAATAACTATTTCGTCATAATTTCCACCAAAAAAGTTATTTGACCTTCTTAATTATGCAAATAGACAAGGGAAAAAATTGGAAGCAATAAAACAAAAAAGTCGTAAAAATATCAGAAAAACCCTTGATTTTCCGTGAATTTAACTTGTCGACAAGTTGATAATGTAATATAATAGGTACGTAGGATAGTTTTAGCTTTCGTGGGGGATAGGTATGAATTTATTAAGAATAAAATACTTCGTAGAAGCAGCAAAATGTGAAAATTTCACAGAAGCTTCGAAGAATTTGTATACAACTCAGCCAAACTTGAGTAAACAAATTGCAGTGATGGAGGACGAGCTTGGCGTGCTTTTATTTCACCGAGCAAACCACAATGTATTTTTGACTAAGGCAGGACGTTATCTTTATGATCAGTTGAAGGATATTTCAGAGAAAACAGAGGATGCTTTTGAATTTGCAAAGGCATTAAATCGCGGAGAACAGGGTACTGTTTCAGTAGGTATATTAGAGGGTCAGGATGTAAACCTGGTGCTAGCGGAACGTATTTATCTACTAAAACACTACTTTCCGGCGATTGACTTCGCTCTGGAGAGGGACAGTTTTAGCAGGCTGAGGAAAGGGCTGGAGAACTTCCGCTATGACTTTATTATTACCTTATCCTTTGAACTTGGTGCGCTTCAGCATCATAATTATGAAACATTAATTAATCAAAAAGGAGCGCTAGCGGTTAGCTGCAAAAATCCTAAGGCTAAACTGCCAATTCCTACCTTAATGGATTTTCGCGATGAGAAATTTGTTTCAATTTCCCCGGAGGAATCTTTTGGGGGATATCGAGAACAGGAGTAGGTGTTGCAGTTTTGGATCGCAATACTCGATTAGAGAAGAATGGCAATGTCCGGATGATTTCACTGCCGGATAGTGCAAATGCAGATACCATTGCGGTATGGAAGAAGAATAATCATAATCCATTATTGAGACAAATTATAGATTGCCTAAAGCATGATCATGTGATGATGGATTAATGTATGACATACAATCAGGTCCCGGAACATGTTTAACGATGTATCCGGGACCTGATGTGTATGATAAATGAATCGATTCTGTTTTGGCTGATATGATAAGCAATTCATTTTAGTAGGAAGAAATAAACTAGGCAAGGATAAGCTCATCTAACATTTTAAAGTATGTATTTTGCACCTTTTCCTGAAAGCTCATATCTCTTACAAATTCATCATAATAATGCCTGGTTACCGGCAGAAGCCGTTCAATTTTTTCAAGATATTCTGTTGAAAAAAAGTCTTTGCTGCGAAGAACGGAGGTATAGATCAGCTGGTAGCAGTTTGATAGAACAAAATTCTTAAACTGATTATTCTCGGCCTGATAGGAGTCCATAATATTATGTATAAATTGCAATAATTTATTTACTAGATTCTCTTCTTGAGCGGGATTTAAATCCAATGTAAATAAGGTCTGA
>JAQZBD010000254.1 GCA_029239235.1 Herbinix sp. | reverse complement strand
AACGACAATTATCATCCGGAAGCAATATTTGTTGCTACCTCCTGTGTAACCGGTATCATCGGTGAGGATGTTGACAGTATCGTTGAGGAATTAAAGGAAGAGATCTCGGTGCCAATCGTAGCGGTTCACTGCGAAGGCTTCAAATCAAGAATCTGGGCATCGGGCTTTGACATCTCCGATCATGCTGTTCTTCAGTCTATTGTAAAACCTCCAAAGGAAAAACGTCAGCAGATTAATTTTAAGAACTTTTTTGAAAGTGAGAGAGTGCAGATTTCTGAGATCTTTGCAGAATTCGGTGTGAGGGTGCAGTTCCTTTATCAGAATTCCACAGTAGAAGAGCTGGAACATATCTCGGAATCCCTTGCTACGGTCTGCATCTGCGGAACCCTTGGAACGTATCTGGGCAATGCCTTAGAGCAGCTCTATGGTGTGCCTTATATTCGGACTATTAACCCCCTTGGCATTGTAGGCTTTGAAACCTGGTTAAGGGAAATTGGTAATACCATTAATAAATCGGAAGAGGTTGAGAGATATATCGAGAGAGAACGTGCAATCTATCTGCCTCAGATCGAGGAACTGAAGAAAGAACTAAAAGGACTTCGCGCAGTAATCGGTATGGGACCCGGTTACACCTATGAGGTATCCCGGGTGCTCCAAGAGCTGGATATGGAAGTAGTGTGGGCAGCCGCTTGGCATTATGATGGAAAATATGATAATGATGCAGTTCCTCCGGCATTAGATTATCTGGAGAAAACCTCACCCAGCAATATCAAATTGAGCGTGGCAGATCAGCAGAACTTTGAAGTGCTCAATATATTAAATGAATATAAGCCTGATATCTATTTCTCCAGACATCCCGGAACAACAGTATGGGCTATTAAACAAGGTGTCGCAGCGCTCTATGTGGCAGATGAATATTTCATTTTTGGCTATAAAGGAACCTTGAATTTTGCAAAGTCCGTGCTGGATACAGTTCGAAACCGTAGCTTTGAGAAGAATCTGGCAGCAAGAGTGAAGCTGCCTTATACCGACTGGTGGTATCAGCAGAATAATAGTGCCTTATTCAAGGGTCAAGGAGGAGAACCTATAGCGAGCAAGGCGAGCACCCAAGAAGACAAGGCAAATCTCCAAGAAAGTAAGGAGGCAGAATAATGGCAAAGATATTAGATCAACCCAGATATAAATGTGCCTTGGCAGCAATGCAGACAGTACAGGCGATTACAAGAGCACTGCCAATCCTTCATTCGGGACCTGGATGTGCGGAAAAACTCAGCGGCAGTGTAGGAAGTTCAGGCCTCTATTCACCGCATATTTACCCTTGTACCAGTATCAGTGAGAAGGAGGTTATCTTTGGCGGTGACGATAAACTGGCAGAAACCATCGAGAATTCCTTGAAGATCATTGATGCGGATCTGTATGTAGTATTAACCGGATGTACCTCAGAAATCGTCGGAGATGATGTAGAGGATGTAGTAGGTAGATTTAAAGGAAGTGATAAACCTGTTATCTACGCCTCTACCGCGGGCTTTAAAGGAAATAATTATTATGGTCATGACTGGGTGCTGAAGGCTATCTTTGATCAGTATTTAACAGAGAAAAAGCCGGTGCGGAAAGGCTTAGTGAACATCTGGGCAGGTATACCGTACCATGATCCCTTCTGGTTGGGAAACCTAAGAGAATTGGAAGCTTTGGTTGCAGAACTTGGATTGATTCCAAATACAATCTTTGGTTATGGCAGAGGAATTCAAAACATTGACAGGATACCGGAAGCAGACTTCAATTTATTAATTTCACCCTGGGTAGGGCTTGAAAGTGTACAGTTCCTGGAAGAAAAATTCCAAACTCCCTATCTCCATTATCCGGTTCTGCCCATCGGAGCCTTTGAAACCTCTAAGTTCCTGCGTGCAGTTGGCGAATATGCAGAAGTTGATCAGGGACTTATAGAGGAAGTAGTTAAGAAGAAAGAGGAAGAGTATTACTACTACATCGAGCGTTATGCAGATGTATTCCTGGAGACCCGTGTTATGTCTAAGCGTTTTGCTGTTGTTTCCGATGCCAGCTATAGCCTGGCAGTAACAAAATTCTTAGTTAATGATATCGGTTTATTCCCCTCAAAGCAATTTATCGTGGATGACGCGCCTGAGAAGTATCGTGAGGCTATCAGTGGTTATTTCAAGGATCTGAATTATGGCATCCAGGCAGAGGTTGGCTTCTCCAGTGACGGTTATCAGATTCATAAGGAGATTGAAGAGGCAGATTTCAATGGATATCCTCTGATTCTCGGTAGTAACTGGGAGAAGATTCTGGCTAAGAAAACCAATGCACACTTTGTTAATATCTCTTATCCATTGATTGAAAGATTAGTAATCAACAGTAGTCTGGTAGGCTATAAGGGCGGTTTGAAGTTAATAGAAGATATTTATTCTGTGGCATTTACAAGATTTAATTAACCGATGCTCGGAGTTAAAACAGGTATCTTGATTTCTCACAACGAGTAACTACAGATGAGGCGTATCGTTGAAGATGGGAGAGCAGAAGGGAGAATTGTATGGATAATTATGATAGATTAAAAAACTCACATCCTTGCTTTGCCGGACAAAAAAGTAATAAGGGCAGAATTCATTTGCCGGTGAGTCCGGGCTGCAATATTGAGTGTAAGTTTTGTGACAGGAAGATAAATGACTATGAGAAAAGACCTGGCGTTACAGCAGCCATAATAAAACCGGAAGAAGCAATTGAAGTTGTCCGCAAATCCCTGGAACTATGTCCCGAGATCACGGTGGTGGGAATTGCAGGTCCGGGAGATACCCTGGCAACGAACTATGCCTTAGATACCTTCCGGTTAATTAAACAGCATTTTCCTAATCTGATTAAATGTATGAGTACCAACGGTTTGTTGCTGTCAGAACGGGCGGAGGAGATTACCGAGGTTGGAATTGACTCATTGACAGTAACCGTAAATGCAGTTGATCCTGCGATTGAAGCCTTATTAAATTCCAGAATTATCTACCATGGCAAGTCCTATGAGGGAAAAGAGGCTGCTGATATTTTGATTCGAAACCAGCTGGAAGGCATTCGTAAAGTTGCAAAGGCAGGTATAACCATTAAGGTGAATACAGTTTTAGTTCCGGGAATTAATGAGGATCATATTGAAGAAGTGGCTAAGCGTGTCAGCGAGGCAGGTGCTTCCATGTATAATATGATACCTCTGATTCCGCAGCATGAATTATCGGATTGTAAGGCACCGAATTGTTCCCAGATTGATAAGGCAAGATTAAGAGCCTCAGAGTTCATCGATGTATTCCGGCATTGCCAAAGGTGCAGGGCGGACGCCATCGGTGTTCCAGGGGAAAAGGATTTTGGAGATCAGGTCTATCTTAACAGGATTGCACATAAGGATACGTTTTCTCATGGATAATGTAAAAATAAAGTGCAGGTTTCCCAATACGAAAATAGTGTGCGGTTTTCCAAATGTGAAAATAAAGTACAATTTCCCCATGGAAAATTTTTGTTTTTACATAGTAGAAGTAGAGGACACAGGAGAATATTATTTCGAAGAAACCAGAGAAACCGCAGCGGCTTGTCAGGCGGGCAGCCATAGTGAAGAGGGGATGGCGCAGACGGTGAGCTTATTGGCGGATTGCAAGTATGTGTTGGTTCGCCAGATTGGACCCGGTGCGGAATATGAATTGAACAAGAAAGGGATCACTGCATTTGCCGTAGCGCATTATATTGAGGATGCTGTTAAAAAGCTGATTTATTATAATTCGGAGATAAAAATCAGTTAAAGAATTAAATAAGATGGGAACTTGATTGTATGGGAAACTTGGAACTTGATTAGATTGAGAACTTGATTTGATTGAGAGCATGATCAGTTTGGGAATTGTTAGACTGCAGCTTTATTAAATTGGGAATTGATAGGCAGGAAGTTTGATAAGACGTGGGATGAAATAAACAGGGGATTAGATTAAGAAGAGATGCAGTACATCCCGCGAGGGAGAAAGGGAGAATGATATGAATAGAAGAAAAGCAGGTATTGTTTTAATGGTGGCGTTAACACTGATGTTTGTGTTAAGCGCTTGTACCTCAAAGAGCAACACGGCGGAGACAGCACAAAGTGATTCCGCGGCAGGCGAAGCCACAGAAAACAGTACTTCATCAGAAGGCAGCGAGGATGCACAGGCATCAACAGAGGACACAACAGTTGACCTAAGCGGAGTTACTCTCAGGTTCGGTGCAACTGGTTGGGAATTACAAAAAGAATTATTGGAGGCAGCAGGGCTTGATGATAGGTTCCAGTGAGATTCCGCCAATCTATGCTTCCTTAGCTGAAAATAACGGGAATTTTAAAATCATCGCAATCAGTAACAGCAATACACAGCTTCAGGAATTAATCCTGCCCCCGGATTCAGATATCAAAAGTGTGTCTGAGCTGAAAGGGAAAAGGGTTGGTTATATCAAATCAACAACAGCACAATATTTCTTATATCAAATGTTAAAAGACGCCGGACTATCCTGGAATGATATTGATTCTGTAGAGATTACAACAGCGGATGGTGTAACAGCATTATTGGGCGGAGAGCTGGATGCATTCGCAAGCTACGGTAATTCCATTAATGCAGCAAAAAATAACGGAGCTACCACATTAGTATCTGCAGAGAATATCTTATCCGGTAACTTTCCATATGAGGCATCTGTTACAGCGCTGGGAGATGAAAAGCTAAGAGCCGCAATTACAGATTATATCGGAAGATTAGAGCTTGCATATCAATGGCAAAAAGAACATCTCGAGGATTGGGCGCAGATCTCGGCAGATCCCACCGGCGTAACCTATGAAGAGAATTTACCAATTCTGCAAAAGGGATTCGCACAGAGAGAAACTCATGTGAAGCTTATCACAGAGGAGGTTATCGCTTCTGAGCAAAAGGTAGCAGATACCTTCTATGAAATCGGACTACTGGATAAACAAGTGGATGTATCAGGCCTATATGATGATTCCTTATCCGAGGATATTAGTCAGGCAATTGATACTCTTAGTAAATAACAAAGGATTCCTCATAAAAACGATGCTTAGTGAATTAGTCAGCCAATTCACATCGTTTTTATATGGAGTAGTTCCCAGGCAACCGGTATCTTATAAGGACTAAGAATCGAAGTGGAGAGTTTTACTTGCGGCATAAGAAGCTATAATCAGTAAAATGGAGATGATAAGAGATGAAACATAAAAAAAAGAAGAATGATTATAAGGTGTTATTACAATGGATTGTGCCTCTTTTATTAATTCTTGCATGGTATGCTGCGACCAATTCGGATGCCGGGAATACGATATTTCCTTCTCCGGCCAAGGTGGTTACCAGAGCAATCAGCATGCTCAAAAATGGTCAGCTGCTGGAATATACCGAAGTGAGTGCCAAAAGGGCAATTATCGGATTTATCATCGGGGGTGGAATCGGATTTCTGTTAGGGCTTATGAATGGATTATGGAAATTATCAGACATCGCCTTAAATACAACGATTCAGATGTTAAGAAATATCCCGGTATTAGCACTGATTTCCTTGATGATCGTCTGGTTTGGAATAGGCGAACGGGTAAAGGTTATCATGGTGGCCTTTGGCGTGTTCTTTCCTGTCTATATTAATACCTATCACGGAATCAAATCCTTGGATAAAGGTCTGATTGAGATGGGAAAGGTCTATGGATTAAAAGGCTTTGCATTATTTCGCGACATCATATTTCCGGGAGCCTTGTCCTCAATACTGGTAGGTGTTCGCTTATCTCTCGGAACCATGTGGTTAATATTAATCGCAGCTGAAACCATAGCAGCAGATGCAGGAATCGGTTATATGGCGATGACGGCTAGAGAGTTAATGCAGATGGATAAGGTGGTACTAAGTATCATCATTTATGCGCTTCTAGGTAAATTATCAGATGTGATCGCATCCTGGCTGGAAAGAAGACTGTTACAATGGCGTGTCGTTTCATAATGCCAGAATACTGCCCTGCTTCCTGAAAGGAGATTAAAATAGAATGAGCGAAAATAAAAACGGTTATGGCATTGAGATTACCAATATAAATAAAAGATTTGGAAGCTTAGAGGTTCTTAAGGATTTGAACTTATCCATTGATCCCGGGGACTTCGTTGCAATTGTCGGACACAGTGGCTGCGGCAAAAGTACCTTACTTCGCATGATTGCAGGCTTAGATACTCCCACAGAGGGAAGCATCAGGCTGGATAGCAAGGAAGTGACCGGGGTTAATTGTCATGTAAGAGTGCTTTTTCAGGAGGCAAGACTACTCCCCTGGAAGAAGGTTATATCCAATGTTATGATTGGTACCCCGGATAAGAATGAGGCCACCGCAGCCCAGACCTTGGAGAAGGTTGGACTTATCAATAAAAAGGCGGAATGGCCCGGAGTCCTTTCCGGCGGACAAAAGCAGAGAGTTTCCCTGGCAAGGGCTTTGGCAGGAAAGCCGAATGTTCTTCTGCTGGATGAACCGTTGGGAGCATTGGATGCCCTTACCAGGCTGGAGATGCAGGATTTAATTGAAAAATTATGGTCAGAGCAGGGCTTTACAGGAATTTTAGTGACCCATGATGTCAGCGAAGCTGTCAAACTGGCAAATCGTGTGATTTTAATGGAAGATAATAATATTACGCTGGATATTCAGATTACCTTACCGAGACCAAGATTAAAGGATAACGATACGAATTATTTTGAACAATTAATTTTAAATCGATTGTTGAAGATCGATATTGAGCAAAAAGAGCTAGAGGCAGGAAAGATGGATTTTGCAATCTAATCGTAGAAAGGGGTTCCTTATGCTTACAATTAAAACTCCTGTGGAATATGTCAGCCAAAAGGATGTAATTCAGGATGCAGGAAAATACATAAAGAAATATGGAGCACATGCCTTAATTATCGGAAGTAAGACCCCGCTGACCGTCGTTGGTCAAAGCTTTTATAATGGTCTTGAAGCAAACGGGATTAAATATCATGTCGCTGAATTCAAAGGATATCCTACTCTTGCTGCGATTGATCATTATGTGCAGCAAGCAAAGAGTTTTGATGTTGATTTTATTATCGGAATCGGAGGAGGCAAGGTATGTGATACTGCTAAGGTGGTCGGATCAAAAACTGTATTGCCGGTAGTTACCATACCCACCATTGCAGCTACCTGCGCTGCCTGGGCTGCCTGCTCTATTTTATATCAGGAGGATGGGGACTTTGATACTGTATTTTGGAACGAAGAGACACCAAGATTAATTATTGCCGATGCAGGAATTATTGCCAGAGCTCCTTCCAGGTATCTATGTGCCGGCATCGTTGATACTTTGGCGAAATGGTACGAGACGGAGCCGAATCTGCGGCTTGCAGGAGACAATATTACACTTAAGATCTCACTCAGTGGTGCAAAAATAGCTTTTGATATTCTTAAGGAACAGGGGCAAAAGGTAATAGAGGATGGAAAGAAGAACATTATCACTAAAGCTACCTATGACACGATAGACGCCGTTATCTATCTTGCTGGCTTTGTGGGCAGTTTCACGGAGGGCAGCAGGTTTTACGGTGGGTTCGCACATCCGTTTTATTATGGAACGACCAGATTAGCGAATACCCGGCATATGCTTCATGGGGAAAAGGTGGCTCTTGGCCTGTTGGTTCAGTTTGTCTTAGAAAGAAGACCGGTAGAATATATCGTCGATGCAATTAAATTATTCGATGCCTTTCATTTGGCACTTACTACTGAGGATATAGGTATAGATAAGAGGGATACAAAGCAGCTGGATATCATTGCAACCAGCGTCTTGAAGGATTTCCCTGGATTTACTAGCCTTGGGTATGGAAGGACAGCGGAAGAAATTGTAGCTGCAATCATAGAAACGGACAGGATTGTAAAGCAAGAACTAAAAAATGAAACAGGTAATTATAAATCAATATGAGTAACAATTCCCTAGGGTCTTCAATCAAGAGGAGGGTGATAAAAATGGCAGCGAAACATTATGCTGTGCAACCGAGAAATACTTTGAATCAAATTAATGGATACATAGCAGCAAAAACAATTGAATCAGTAAAGCGTGAGCTGGGTCTTGTTAAGATCATTAAGCTGGCAGGCAATGAAAATACCAATGGTTATTCTCCGCATGTAACTGAGGTGCTTAAAAATTCCTTAGAGGATATTTCCTATTATCCTGATATGAATTGTACTGTATTGAGAGAAAAGCTAGCTAAATTACATAAGGTAGATCCGGAGGAATTAGTCTTTGGAAACGGTTCCTTTGAGCTGATTTCTATCCTTGCACAGACCTTTCTAAACGAAGAAGATGAGTCAATTATTATGGAACCTTCCTTTGGCTGGTACAAAAACGTCACCTTGCAAATGGGAGCAAAGATTATCACCGTACCCTTGGAGCATTTTAAAGTGAACCTGGAAAGTGCAAAGAAACATATCACAGATCGAACAAAAATCGTATGGCTATGTAACCCCAATAATCCTACGGGAACGATTGTGACCGAACAGGAACTGCGACACTTTCTCATGGATTTACCGTCGAATATCCTATTGGTATTGGATGAAGCCTATGTTGACTATGTTGCGGAAACAGGATATCCGAATTCTATCGGGCTTCTTCGGGAATACGATAATGTGATTCTGCTTCGAACCTTTTCAAAGGCATATGGCTTGGCATCATTACGTATTGGGTATGGCATTGCAAATAAGCAGATCATCAATAGCCTGAATAAGGTTCGAAACCCCATTAATACCAATGCACTGGCACAAATTGCTGCTTCGGCCAGTCTGGAGGATCAGGAGTTCAGGGCGTACGTGCTTGAGAATAACAAAAGAGGTCTGGAATTATATTATGAAACCTTATCGGAGTTGAGGCTGGAGTATGTGCCCTCCAACTGTAATTTTATCTTATTTAATGTTGGTGTGGACAGTGAGGAGCTGGCTAGGGAATATTTAAAAAGAGGAATTATCATACGGGCAGGAAAAGAGTTCGGCTTAGCAACCTGGGTTCGAATTTCCATAGGAACCTATGAAGAGAATGAATTAGTATTAAATATATTAAAGGATCTGATAGGAAGGAGAGGTATCTAAATGAGCCATACATATTCGGGAATTCGGGAAAGCCGCCCCAATACCTTCAACGATTGCGGAGGCAATAGCCGGAAATTATCCTCTGAATTTGAAAAAAGATGTCTTAAATCTGCGGATCGTACCTTCAGCCAGGGGCTTCAATGCCAGCAAATTAACAGTTTGGCGGCACTAATGTCCTTGGATGATGCGGTATTCATTGCTCATTCACCTCAGGGCTGTGTCGGTTGTACCAGTATGGCATCCGACATGTACCGGGTTGGCCAGGCACACCGTGGAGTTAAGAATATTAAAAGCGCAAGACTAATTGTTACGAATCTGGATCAGAAGGATGTTATTCTTGGAGG
>JAQZBD010000253.1 GCA_029239235.1 Herbinix sp. | reverse complement strand
TAATGATGGCTGCTGCCAATGGATGACGGCAGGAAAAGCAATCATTCACCAGGAAATGCCTCAGCCTTCAAAGCGGATGCTGGGTCTGCAGCTATGGCTGAACCTTCCGAAGAAAGATAAGATGGTGGAACCGAAGTATCGTGATATCCGTTCAGAAATGATTCCGGTAATAGAAGAGCAGGGCAGCATCGTTCGCATTTTGTCCGGCTATTATAAAGAACAGGCGGGAGCCATGCAGGGGGATTATGTAAAGGCTACCGTGCTAGATGTGACGATTTTACCGGGCACGACCTGGAGCATAGCGACTGATCCGGAAGAGACAGTATTTACCTACATTCTGGAAGGCGCAGGAAGCTTTGGCGGTAATGAGAAGGAAGCTCTAGAGGCGAGGCGTGCCGTATTGTTCTCAAAGGGAGAGGAGCTGGAGATAGCTGCTCAGTCCGAGTCGGTGAGGATAGTTCTATTTATGGGAAAACCGCTTCAGGAACCTATTGCCTGGGGAGGTCCTGTTGTAATGAACACCGCTCAGGAATTGGAACAAGCTTTTCGAGAAATACGGGAAGGAACCTTTGTGAAAGCGTAATAAGCTGCAAATTAGTAAAATATAACTTTAGAATAGAAGAATTTGGCGTTTTAAAATAATAAGCCTCCCCTTTGTTTAAATCATTGTGTTACATAATTCTAACAAAGGAGAGGCTCATTTTCGTTATAAGTATCACTGAATAAATGTGTGATGTAAATAAATAAGGTACTATTAAAGCGTAATGTTGATTTTAAAGCATGCTAAGTTGGAAATCCTATAAAAAGTTCGCATGTTTCGCTCTTAATAATGTTGCAAATAAAATTAATTACTACTTGCGATTTTTATCATAGCTGTTAATGCTCTATAAATTTCAATAATTGATTTTCCACGATATGATACAATATTAGGTTCAACTAATTCTGCTCCAGGCATTATTGATGCAAATTCGGCTTGACCACTGTTTAAAAAAGTAACCTTCATTTCAGGCGGATCTTGAAGTTTGATAGGATCAATATTCTTGGCATTTGTTAAGGCAACTTTTACATGTTCTTTAATATTTTCATATGCTACAGATGGTGTTAAAGATTTTGCTGCATATCTTCCATATGACGTTTTAACTACAACGGTTTCAATTGCAGCATTCACCTCTTTAACTTCCTCTTCCAGGATGTTGTCGCCGGAGACCAAAACAACCGGAACATTAAAGTGACCTGCAACACATGCATTCATATAAAACTCACCAACATCTTTACCATTTATATTTATGTTTGAAATCACACCTCCATGAAAAGAGTGACTCAAAACACCACTTACATTCATTCTGGGATGATATCCAATTAATATTACTGCGTCGAAAGAGGAATCTAATCCTTCCATCATAGCACCCTTACGGGACGAACCTGTAATTAATTGTGCATTATTATTTAAAGATTCGATAAGGATATTAGTTCCAGCACCATGCAGATCATTAACAACAATTTCAGTTGCGCCAATCTCAATGGCTCCTTCGATTGCTGCATTCACCTCTTTCGTCATAAGTTCTCTGAATCTTTGATAATCTCGTTCCCCAGGTATGACCTGATTAATAGCAACAATTCCACTTATGCCTTCAATATCTGCTGAAATATAAATTTTCACTTTAACACGCCTTTCATATTAATAACGCTTCTATTAATAACACTTCTATTTTTTTGTAGTCCATTTCGTACAATCCCAAACCTGAGTAACCAGACCTTTATAGAACTCCGGCTCATGGCAAATCAGTAAGATACTGCCTTTAAATGCTTTCAGTGCTCGCTTTAGCTCATCCTTGGCATCTACATCCAGATGGTTTGTAGGCTCGTCCAAGAGAAGAATGTTGGTCTCACGGTTGATTAGCTTGCATAAACGTACCTTTGCCTGCTCACCACCGCTTAGTACACGAACCTGGCTTTCGATATGCTTTGTGGTAAGACCGCATTTTGCGAGGGCAGAACGTACCTCATATTGAGTATAGCCAGGGAACTCTTTCCAAATCTCCTCTAAACAGGTGGAGGTATTTCCCGGTAACATTTCCTGTTCAAAATATCCGATATTTAAATAATCGCCTAAGGTAACCTTACCGCTTAGAGAAGGAATAAGCCCAAGAATACTCTTTAATAAGGTAGTCTTACCTATACCATTTGCTCCAACTAAGGCAATCTTTTCACCACGTTCCATGGAAAGCGTTAAAGAGGAAGAGAGGGGCTCATCATAGCCGATAACAAAGTCCTCTGTTTGGAAGATATATCTGCCGGCAGCTCTAGCTTCTTTAAAATTAAATTCCGGCTTTGGCTTATCCTTGGCAAGCTCAATCACTTCCATCTTATCGAGCTTCTTTTGGCGGGACATAGCCATATTTCTAGTGGATACTCTGGCCTTGTTACGGGCTACGAAATCCTCTAGCTCTTCAATTTCCTTCTGTTGACGCTTATAAGCAGCTTCTAGTTGAGTTTTCTTCATCTCATAAACGTCCATGAATTTATCATAGTCACCTACATAACGATTTAATTCCTGATTTTCCATATGGTAAATGATATTAACTACACTGTTTAAGAAAGGAATATCATGGGAGATTAAAATGAAGGCATTCTCATAATCATTTAAATAACGTTTTAACCATTCGATATGCTGTACGTCCAAATAGTTCGTCGGCTCGTCAAGTAACAGGATATCCGGTTTTTCCAACAGCAGCTTGCCCAGTAATAATTTTGTTCTTTGTCCGCCGCTCAAATCTGTTACATCCACGTCGAGTCCGATCTCATCCAACCCAAGTGCGTGGGCAATTTCCTCAACCTTGCTGTCAATAATATAAAAGTCGTGAATCATTAACAAATCTTGAATGGTGCCAAGCTCATCAATCATGTCCTGTAACTCGTCACCCTCAGCGTTACCCATGGAATCACAGATCTGATTCATCTTTTCTTCTAATTCAAATAAATAAGAGAAGGCGGATTGCAGTACAGTTCTAAGTGTCATCCCCTTTTCCAGAACCGCATGCTGATCGAGATATCCGGCATGAACATGCTTTGCCCACTCAACATTACCTTCATCAGGCATTAACCGATTTGTTACGATATTCATAAAGGTTGATTTACCTTCTCCGTTAGCACCAATTAATCCGATATGCTCACCCTTTAATAAACGAAAAGAAACGTCATGGAAAATCGCACGATCACCGAAACCATGGCTTAGATTTGTAACATTTAATATGCTCATTGTATAAAAACTCCTTATATGATGGTTCGGGTCATAAGTATTCATTCACATCCTTAGTAATCAGGAGGTGTTATGATTTTTTATTTATGTTTTATGACGACCGAATTATTTTATAGTTCACTTTGGTTTACTCACTCGACTCAATATCATACATGAACCAAAGTAATAATTCAATTTAAATATAATCTGAACTTAAAATGTGGCAATTTGCACAATGTTTTTATTGATATTATGGTAAAATATACAATGTAAAAAATCAACTTGTTTTAAGACACTACCTTTCGAAAAGAAAGTATATTTCACTGGATTAATGCTAGTCCAGATGATATAATTGGTCTGCTACGTGTATAAGGCAAAATGTATTAATTTGGGAAGTTAGTATAATAAGTACTAAATGTATTATATTAGGAAGTTAGTGCAAATAAATGTATGTATGTTAGGAAAGTAAGTACAGTGGTTTTTAAATTCAAATATGGAAATACTTTACTTGGAGGCATGAAAGTCATGGAGCTAATTAGAGATAAAGTCAAGTGGTTGTTTCAAAAGCTAGTAAACCGGGAAACAATAACTTACGCAATTGCAGGGACATTAACAACCATTGTTAATTTTGTAAGCCTGGAGCTGCTGTGTGGGATCGGAATTCCGACACTTACCGCCAATGCAATCGCCTGGGTGATTGCTGTTACTTTTGCATATCTTGTAAACAAAATTAATGTATTTAAATCCACAAGTGAGGATGCTAAGGATGAAGCAAAGAAAGTTACGAAGTTCTTTGGTTTACGTCTGATTACCTTGGGGGTTGAACAATTAGGAATGCTTATCTTTGTTGTATGGTTGGGCTTCTATCGGTTATTGGTGAAAGCCTTCCTGGCGGTTATTGTTATTGTGCTTAATTATGTGTTTAGCAAACTGCTAATTTTCCAAAGAAAAAAATAGATAGAGAATAAATCACGATAGATAATCGTTAAGATACCTGTAAAAATGGAGGAAGAGATAGAATGAGTATAGTGAAAGCAGTTGTTAAAATAAAGAAGGGTGAAGGAAGAAGCTTAAAAAGTGGCGGACTCTGGATTTTTGATAATGAGATTGATACGATCTCCGGTGAATTTGAAAACGGGGATATTGTTTCGGTCCATGATTTTGATGACTTTTATCTGGGGTGTGGATTTATTAATACAAATTCCAAGATAACAGTCCGTGTTATGTCCCGTGTGAAGGGCCAGGAAATCGATCATGAATTTCTAGAGATGAGGGTAAAGGCAGCGTGGGAATACCGTAAAACCACGGTTGATGTAGATAGCTGCCGTATCATATTTGGAGAGGCGGATTTTCTGCCGGGATTGGTAATCGATAAATTTTCCGATATCCTTGTAGTTCAGTCTTTGGCGCTGGGCATTGACCGGATGAAGCAGGAGATCATTGATATTTTAAAGAAGCTTTTAGCAGAGGACGGATATCCAATTCGCGGAGTTTATGAGCGCAGTGATGCGAAGGTACGCTTAAATGAGGGAATGGAGCGCGTGAAAGGTTTTCTGGGTGAGCCCTTTGATACTAAGGTAGAAATCCTAGAGAATGGTGTGAAGTATCTGGTGGATGTTGCGGAAGGACAAAAGACTGGTTTCTTCCTGGATCAGAAATATAATCGTTCAGCCATAGGCAAGCTTTGCAAGGGAGCAAGGGTACTGGATTGCTTTACCCATACCGGATCCTTTGCACTGAATGCAGGATTAGGCGGTGCAAAAGAGGTTATTGGCGTGGATGCCTCAGAGCTTGGGGTTGCACAGGCGACTGAGAATGCGGCATTAAATGGCTTAAGTGATACTGTAAAATTTATAACCGCAGATGTCTTCGATCTTTTACCGGAATATGAAAGAAATGGTGAGCTGTTTGATGTAGTTATCTT
>JAQZBD010000026.1 GCA_029239235.1 Herbinix sp. | reverse complement strand
TATTAAATTTTAATATAGGCAGATTTCTCATTTTTATGGATAATTACAATAAAAGTATACCTGATAAAATAAGGATAACAAAATTTGGTATTGATGGACCCGCAACTACATCCATTCTATATTTTGATGGAAATATAGTTATTTATGAAGTTGATGGCACTCGATATCCAACTAATGAATTTTATACTTATTATGGGTATTACATTACAGTTAATAAGCGTAATTATCAGGATAATCAAATAATAATAGATTATAATTTAATACCTAAAGATGAAAGTAGAGAAATGACGATTTTAAGTATTTGGGCAGGATTGAAACCTCAGAATGCATACCTATTGTAATAATACCTGCCTTTTCTTTGAAAGAACCACAGGGGATATTCGATGTAGTAATGGTGGGCGAAGCCTGATTAATAGATTATTTGTTTTCAGGGGAGTAGGTGAAGAGGATATCAAATTAAGAAATGTTCGTTTTCAAGGATATCTTTCAGCCATGAGAGAATTGGGTAACATATCAGGTTTTCGTTAATAGTAGAGTTAGGAAAATGAGACAGTATTTATTCAATTGCAGAGAAATATGGTGTTCCTGTTGAAAAAATAATAATAGATAATGGCTTAGAATTTTCGAATAACTTAGTTATTGGTCAAACAATTGTGATAACGTACCCAGCCCAGACACATATTGTGCAGCAAGGAGATACGTTGCAAAGTATAGCTAATACTTATGATGTCACCCCGATGCAAATATTAAGGAATAATCCATATCTTTCAGATAGAGAGTATCTTTTTGTAGGCGAGTCGTTAGTAATAAGTTATAATACAACTAGGAGTATTACAACAAATGGTATTGTCTATCCGTTCATTAAACGAGAGACATTACTAAAAACTTTGCCAAGCTTGACTTATATGTCTGTTTTTAATTATACGACAATTGAAAAAGGTGAAATCGTTGAATACCAGGATGATACAGAAATCATTAAGGTAGCTAAAGATTATGGTGTTATTCCGCTAATGATGCTGACGACCTTAACCCCGTCAGGAGCAGCAAATATAGAAACTGCCTACAGTATACTTTTAAATGAGGAATATCAAGAGGAAACGATTAATAATTTTATTGAAATTATAAAACGAAAAGGCTATCAAGGCATTAATATTATTTTTAGTTATTTGAATGAAGAGAATCAATTACTCTACCAAAGCTTTGTACAAAGAATTTATGATCGTATACAGTCGGAAGGCTTTTTATTCTTTATAACAATTAACTTTAATATGCAAATCGTAGAAACAAAATTACAGCTTGAACAAATAGATTATGGAAACTTAAGTAGATTGGCCAATGGCTTAATTTTTGTAAAATTTAAATTTGGTTTCGATTATGGGCCTCCTGATCCGGTCACTAATTTAACTAATATAAGAATATTAATAGATTATGCAGCTACAAACACATCATTAGATAAATTAAGTATTGGTATACAGGCGATTGGTTATGACTGGCAGTTGCCATACATACCAAATAAGTCAAGTGCGACGTCTCTTAGCATTGATGCCGTATTACGTTTGGCTGATCATGTTGGTACAACGATTCAATTTGATGATGTTTCACAAACACCGTATTTTTACTATAACCAGTTTACGTTCGACTATCCTTTTCAGCATATCGTATGGTTTATTGATGCAAGAACAATTAATGCCGTAAATAATCTTATTATAGAATATAATCTTAATGGCGCTGGCGTATGGAATATCATGATATATAATGCACAATTATGGACAATTATAAATGCAAATTTTGATGTTATCAAATTAATATAGAGAAAAAAGGTGTTTATTAAGGAATAAGCATCCGTTATATCAGCCGTTTTAATATTTTCACAACTTCTATCAAGTATATAATCTATGGCTTTGATATAATAACCTTACAAGGAGTGAATAGTATTGTCAGTAAAAACAATTGAAAATATGATAAACTGGGTAGAGACTAATTTAAAGAATGGGCCAACACTTGAGAAGATGTCTGATTATGTTGGGTACTCATCCTTTTATTGTTCTGCCAAATTTCACGAGGTTGTGGGAATATCCTTTAAGGAATATGTAATGAGACGTAAGCTAACCTTGGCTGCTATGGATTTAAGAGAAACAAATCTTAAGATTATAGATATTGCCGTAAAATATGGCTTTTCTTCCAATGAAGCTTTTTCAAGGGCATTTTATAAGAAATTTGGATACACTCCAAGTCAATTCCGTAAAGTTCTACCACAACTCTCTATGTATGACAAATCTGTAGTTTTCACTATTACTCCCTAGTAAATTGTATTGGAGCTAATTATGATAGCAAAATTAGAAAGAAACGATCCCTGCTGGTGTGGAAGTGGCAAGAAATACAAAGTCTGCCATTCCAATACGGATGAAAGAATAAATAGATACAGACAGATCGGGTGTGTCGTGCCACCAAGAAAGATCCTCAAATCCGCTGAACAGATACAGGGAATACGAGAAAGCGGTAAGGTTAATATAAAAGTATTGGATTATATTGCAGAGCAGATTCATATAGGCATGAGCACAGAGGACATTAATACTTTGGTTAATCATAAGATGAAAGAGCTGGGAGGCATTCCGGCAACTTTGGGATTTGAAGGCTATCCCAAAAGTGTATGTACCTCAATTAATGGCGAAGTGTGCCACGGTATACCGTCAGATAAAGTGATTTTAAAGGACGGAGATATTATTAATGTTGATGTAACTACTATCTTTAATGGATATTTTGCAGATTCCTCAAGGATGTTTTGCCTTGGAGCTGTCAGTGATGAACGAAAACAATTAGTTGAGGCAGCAAAAAAAGCGATTGATATTGGTTTAGAGCAGGCTAAATCCTGGAATTTCCTGGGGGATATAGGCCAGGCAATCGATGATTTTACACGTTCCAAGGGGTATTCTGTCGTTAGAGAAATTGGTGGTCACGGGATTGGAATTGAGTTTCATGAGGAGCCCTATGTCAGCTATGTTTCCCAAAAGGGAACGGAGATGCTGTTGGTTCCGGGTATGGTTTTTACGATTGAGCCGATGATAAATATGGGTAAAGCAGATGTGGTTCTGAATGAGGAAAACGGATGGACAATAAGTACGAAGGATGGGAAAGATTCGGCACAATGGGAAGTGACGGTGTTGATTACAGAAAGTGGCTATGAAATACTGGCATACTAAAAAAAAAATTGAAATTTTTAAAAATCTTCTAAGGAAGAATAAAATAAATCCTCCTGACACAGTGATTATAGCATGTGTACAGGAGGATTTTTATAAAATTGTCGCCAGTTATTGAGGAGATCGGGATATCAACTGTGTCAACCGAAACACTAGTGAATATAATAATTATAATTTAATCCTTAGGGAGAATTATAATGGGATACTATGTTACTGTACAAGATAATGTAAATATATATGTGGAGGATCTAAATCCCGGTTGTAATGAAACAATTCTTTTTCTTCATGGCTGGCCTGGAAGTCATAATCTTTTTGAATATCAATTTGATCAACTGCCGAAATTAGGATACCGCTGTGTTGGCATGGATACAAGGGGATTTGGTAATTCAGACAGGCCATTTCACGGCTACGATTATAATACCTTGGCAGATGATGTGAGATGTGTTGTTGAGGCGTTGGACTTGCGTGATTTTACATTGGTGGGGCATTCTACCGGAGGAGCAATGGCAATTAAGTATATGAGCCGTCATAAAGGCTATGGTGTAAAAAAGCTGGTACTGGCAGCAGCAGCAGCACCCAGCCTGATTAAGCGCCCTAATTTCCCCTATGGTCAGGATAAAAAGGTAGTTGACAAGATTATAGCTGATACCAATAAGGATCGCCCGCAGATGCTTCAGGATTTTGGGAACCTATTCTTTTATCAGTATATTACAGGTGCATTCTCAGAATGGTTCTTTCAGTTAGGTTTACAGGCGGCGGGATGGTCCACCGCAGCAATTGCAGAGACTTGGATCAGAGAAGTATTGTTTGCTGATTTAGAAACGATTTGTATTCCTACTTTAATTATTCATGGGATTCATGATAAAGTTGTACCCTATCAATTGGGTGAGGTACAGCATAAAATGATTCGTAATTCCAAGCTTAGGCCCTTTGAGTTTTCCGGCCATGCATCCTTTTATGATCAAAAAGATGAATTTAATGAGACCTTGGTAAAATTCATTGAGAGCTAACGAAACGTTAGAAAGCTTTCATAATGGTATATATTAAAATCTAAACAAATATAAATGTTGAAAAATATATTAAATGACATACATCCTCCAGCTTACGTAGCCAATATGATAAGTTTGAGGATGTAGTTTTTTGTAGCTCTTCATAGTAATAACCCGTTGAAAACTGTGATTTGGTCTATTATTTTGTCGTGCAACTATAAATATTTACAAATATATTCCTTAAAATGTAAATTGATATTGAAATCATAGGATAAATATGTTATATTTTACCAGTAAGCATTTTTTGAGAAAATATGAGGTAAAACTATGTTTCTTAATATACTGTTGGCAGTTTTTTGTGCAAAGATAAAAGGCTATCAGATAAAGCCTATCTTAAAAGCTCATGCTATTTACCCTTTTATAATCGTCGAAATGCTATATCTATTTTTACAAGTAAGTATCTTTATGGGGAATTATTATTTTGTACAATATTCAGTCGTTTTTAAAAATATTTATTTTTTTGCACTGATTATTCCTCTTCTGGTTTACAAGCTATATAAGCCCGGATTTCTGGGTGCAGGTCTAATTATAATAGGAACGATACTGAATCGATTTGTCATTAGTCAAAATGGTGGAAAAATGCCTGTGTTTGCATCCTTTTCAAAGATAACCGGCTATTACGATAGCTCAGCTATCTTAACTGCGGACAAGCTTCACATAATTGGAACTGAAACCACCAAATATAAGTTTTTAACAGATTTTATTGATGTAGGATATTGTATCCTGAGCGTTGGTGACCTATTAATACATGCCGTTGTTTTCCTCATAATTTATAATGTAATAAAGGAATTGAATAAAGCTACTATAAACCCAAAGGATAAAAGAAGGAGTATAGCCTATGGAGACCTTCAAGGTGATCATTTTTGAATTTTTGTTAGGTTACATGCTGCAGGGATTTGCTATCGTTCTTGGAATTTATACCTTCAACAAGCAAGAGATTAATTTAAAAGACTATTGCTTAGCAAGTGGCCTTGTGATGGTTGTTTCGTGTCTCGTAAGGATGCTGCCCATCAGCTTTGGCGTACATACCATAATCAATATGCTGTTTTTATTCGTCATCTGTATCTTGTTATTAAAAATGCCAATGTATACCACCTTACGATCTATGTCACTGATAACAGTTCTTTTACTACTTTTTGAGATGGTGGATGTGGCCGTAATCAGTTCAGTCGTTGGAAATGAAAGATTTGAAAGCTTAATGCAGAATTCTCTGCATAAGTCTATGATCGGTGTACCTGCTAATGTTTTGTTTATGGCATTTGTTGTTCTGGCGAATTACATCATGAAGAAGAAAGGTGATCATCATAGAAAAGTTAGCTCATTACATGGCTGAAAAAATTGCTCTGCAACTAAATTATGATGAGGACAAGAGAGCAGTTATTGCTTATGGATTAACAGCAATGATTCAGATGGTAACTATATTTGCCTCCATAACAACCATCGGCTTAATATTACATATTTGGTATGAATGTTTCATCATATATATGAGTGTTGGAATCATTAGAAAATCCACCGGGGGAGCTCACTCAAAGTCGATGCAGGGGTGCATCGTTGTAAGTGTTTTATCAATTACCGGTTTATCAGTGATATCACGCTATGCCTTAGGCTTTGAGATCAATGTTTATGCCAATTTACTAATTTTATTTTTGGTTTTTACAATTGGATTTATTGTTTTTTATCTCCGTGTTCCTGTAGACTCTCCGAATAAGCCTATTATAAAGAGCGAAAAAATTAAGAGGCTGAGGAAGCAAAGCTTTATTCTACTGGCGGTGTTGTTTGTAATATCGTTCATTCTCATACTTCTGGCAGTAAAGAACAATCGATTTTACAGCTTGGCCTTCAGCATCAGACTGGCAATGCTTTGGCAGGTATTAACCTTGACTAAAACCGGTATCCAGCTGTTAGGTAAGGTTGATGCAGGAATAAATGCAATCTTTGAATTAGGATAGAGGGGACATGCTATACTACGTAGCAATCTCACGATATTTCCTATAAAGTTTCAAGTATTTAGTACGAGAAATACAAAGGGAAGGAGGCACTAACATGAAAAAAAGAAATGTATTAACATGGGTAGCAGCAATTGCAACTGTATTTGCAACAATGATAGCATCTTCCGCTTGCTATTTTTGGTTCTATCAGCCGGAAGAGCCCAAGAGCTTGAGTGACAAGTAGTTTGGCATAAAGACTTGTGGAAAAATTTCACAAGTCTTTTTCATTAAAAATACAGAAGAGGATGAAATGATGGTAAGGCATCTCCCAAGTTTAAATAATGTAAAGAAAGATCAAATCAGGTCTATGTTTTTTGCCCTAAAGATTTTTGCTCTATTCTTTTCTATCATCCCGATATTACAATACTTTTCTACTAGGTTTAATTTAGATTTTACGAATTATAATGTTTATACCTTAGGGATAACCTTTGCAATTTGTATTCTAATGCTATTCTTGATGTTTATTTTTAAAAGAAATGAACATAAAAGGGCACTGCAGCTTCTTGAGATGATTATCTTTATTGCAGTTTTTATTGTTGTTATCTATGTTAGCGGAGCAAGTACCAGTAATAATAAATTTATTTTCTTGTTTATTATTATATCTTATACCATTGAATATGGTATGAATACCGGACTGGGTATTGCTTCTGCATCGACACTTGTTATCCTAGGTATGGATCTAATATTCGGAGGAACAAAGGGAATTAATATCCCCTTCGAAAATGACCTGGCACTGATTGCCATGTTCTATCTTATCACCTGGACTCTGGGTTTTTATGTGAAGATGGAAAAATTACATATACAGGATTTAACGGATTATGCTAATATTGACGGACTAACGGGGGCATATAATTACCGATATTTTTATGAAAGAATTGAAGTTTGCTGTGAGGAAAGTAAAAAGTTCAACACGGAGCTTTCTTTGCTAATGATAGATATTGATTATTTTAAAAAGTATAATGATATGTATGGGCATTATAAGGGTGATGAGTTGCTGAGAGAAATAACAGCTGTATTTCGAAACAGTCTCAGAAAGGACGATTTTCTATGCCGGTATGGCGGGGATGAATTCTGTATCATATTGACGGATACGGATAAGGAAAAAGCAACCCGGCTGGCGGATACGATTCGACAAGCGGTCAATAAATATGAATGCTTCGGCAAAGAATATTTGAAAAATGGGAATATGACAATATCCATTGGTGTATCAACCTATAACAGAGAAAATGAGAATTATAAAGATTTGATTGAAAATGCAGATATGGCATTGTATCGAGCCAAATTTTTGCGGAGAAATAAAGTTGAGGTATATTCCTCCATTTATGAGCAGGTTAAAGAAAATAATATTGATACTAATTTAATCGAAGAAATGAAGCCTTTAAAGACTTTGATCACTGTTATAAATTCCAGAGATTCTTATACCTATAAGCACGTGGAGAGAGTGTATCATTATTGCAGAATTGTTGCGGAGCATTTAAAGTTACCCAAAGAGGAGAAAAGGCAATTGCTGTATGCAGCTTACCTTCATGATTTGGGGAAAATTAATGTTGCGAAGGAAATATTAATCTCTAGCAGGAAGCTATCGAAGGAGGAGTGGGAGGAGTTAAAAAAACATCCCCAGGATAGTGCTGATATCCTAAAACAGGTAAAGGGCTTTGAAAAAGTAGTACCCATTGTATTAGAGCATCATGAAAAATATGATGGAACTGGGTATCCAAATGGACTAAAAGGGGATGAGATAAGCTATCTAGCCCGAATTCTAACAGTAGCGGACTCCTTCGATGCAATGACAAATCAGAGGACTTACCAGAAAACGAAAACATTTAAGGAAGCCTTTGAGGAAATAGAGCGATGTAAGGGCACGCATTTTGATGCGGAGATTGCGGACAAGTTTATTGAGGCTTTAAAAAGAATCTAAAAGCTAAAGAATATTATAACTAAAAGAAAATAAAAGCTATAAGTATATAAAAGATATAAAAAGGCTGTCACACAAGAAATAGTGTAACAGCCTTATTCTTAAATCTCACGATTCTTTTTGCCATATAATCGGAAAAATGTCAGAACGGTTCCAATTAAGCATATGATTGCAGCAGTAATATATACAGCCTTCATACCATAGATAAATGCGTCGGCTCTTCCAGGAATAAAATCAGTTACATGATAACCAATTTTATAGCTCATCATGCTGTATAACAGGGTTGTTGCTAGAACGATACCACAAACCATACCCAGGTTTCTTACAAGTGCGTTAATGCTTCCTGCAATTCCTAGCTTATCTCTTGGTACAGTGGACATAATTAAGGAATTATTCGGTGATTGGAATAAGCCCATGCCAAAGGACATAAAGGCAATGAATAGGATTAAAATCAATAAGGAGGAAGATTCATTTAAGGTCGCCATCAAAAGTAAACCGATACTTACAAGTACTAATCCGATAAAGGTCAATATTTCTGAGCCAATCTTATCAGACAGGTGTCCACTGGCAGGAGCCACTACGGTCAGAATTAAAGGATATATCATAAGAATTAATCCCGTCTGCAGTGGTGTATAGGACATGGCATTTTGCAGGTAAAAGGGAAGAATAATATTATTGCAGAAGATAGCTACAAAAGTAATATATCCGCAGAAAATACTGAGGGAAAATAGTTTGTTTTTAAATATCTGCAATTGCAGTAAGGGATTTTTCTTTTTACGCTCAACGAGAAGAAAGAGGATAAAGGAAACAATTGCGATTGCCAGCCCCAATAAAATAAGAGGATGTGTGAAGCCCAGTCTTACTCCCTCGTTTAGTGCAGTAAAGAGTGGTACGATGGTGAGTATAAATAAAAAGGCACCAAGCAGATCCATCGTGCCGCGTGGCTTTTCCTGTCCCTTTGGAAGTTTTTTTATGGCGAAAAATAATGCAAACAAACCGATAGGTACATTAATTAAAAAGATATATTCCCAGCTGACAGTTCCTACAATAAGACCGCCAAGACCCGGGCCAACCAGAGAACCTAAAGCGACTGCAGTTCCATTAAGGCCAAGTGCTTTTCCTCTTTCATTTGCAGGGAATATTTCGGTGATAATACCCTGGCTATTTGCCATGGTACCAGCGGCACCAATTGCTTGAATAATTCTTGCGATAATTAAGATTGAAAAAGTACCGGAGATGCCGCACAGCAATGAACCTAAGGTAAATATGCCTAGTCCAAATTGAAACATCCTTGTCTTTCCTAAGATATCACCTAATCTACCAAAGATTAGTACAGTTCCTGAGATAACGATTAAATAACTAGTAGCAACTAGTTGGATATTAGAAGTTGTTACACCCAAAACTTCTGCCATTTTAGGTAATGCTACATTTACGATACTACCATCCAGGGTAGCCATAAAGGTTGCCATTACAACCACTAACATGATTAGCCATCTGCTGCTGTCTTTTGCTTTTTCCACTTCAATTCCTCCTGCAATGTTCTAGTGCTAAGTCTACAGTTTATTCCCTTAATTTTTGAGTACTATCTAGAATCTTAATTAAAGATCTCATAGTTATGGTAATTTCTTCGGGAGTCAAATCCTCAGTTATCAAATTCAAAATAAGTTGAATCTCTTCATGAATTGCGGGTAAAATAGCTTTTGCTTTTTCCGTAAGATATAAATTATAAGCGCTGCTGTGATTATCATCAGGCTTCTTAAATACATAACCCTGTTCGATTAGTTTTGTAATCGTTCGAGCTGACATCGCCTTGTCATTTCTTACCTTTTTACTGATTTGATTTTGACCAATACCTTCATGATTTTCTAAATTAAATAAATATGGGCAAGACCCACTGCTTAATTCATACTTTTTTAAAACACGATCTAAATAAATCTGGATGTTTCGAAAGATCTTATTATTGAGCATGATAAAATGCATATTTTCTTTTTCCACAAGGATAACCACCTTTGTAATAATTATTTACCATCACATATTATATTAGTAAAATGTTGATTAGTCAACGGTGTTTTGATTTTGATGTACAACCCATATTCTGAATGCGAGGCTTTGTCTTAGTTCGTTAAACTAGTTATAGTAATTCTCCGTTTTATGTAATATAATAAATAAATTAGATGTTAAATAAACAGTGGAGGAGAAACAATGATTAAAAATGTATTTAATTTACTTAGGAATAATCCAGTCATTATTGCTTTTCATTTGATATATGAGCTGCTTTTAATATTGATCGTAGTTTTACTTTATCCTACTAACATGAACCAATTCATGGGAAATGAAAATTTTGATATTGCTGCATATTTTATGATGCTAATAAAGATGCTTTCAGCATGTGGGCTGTTGTTTCTTATATCTATTATTTTTATGCCGGGATATGGTCATATGCTCTCAGAAGCCATTATACAAGGAAAAACATCTGCCAAGTCCTTCCTAGAGGGAATTAACAGATTTTTTGTGAGATTTTTATTGCTGACACTTCTTGGTACCGCAGCAGCGTTTGCCTTTTCAATCATTATATCCATAATTCTGGTACCTATTACTATGATTCAAGTGATAGGAGGAGATCCGAGTGGATTAGTATACACAAGCGTATTTATTACTATACTGATACTTCTTATAACGATTCTAATCATTCCCTTTGTGCTATTATGCATTCCATCCATCCTTATGGATGATGTAAAGATATTTCAAGGAATAAAGATTGGAGCAAAAGCAGGAGTAAAGAATTACTGGAAGCTGGTCATAATCTTGCTTACAACGTATTTGCCAATCATTTTTTATCAAATTATTTATTATGATTCGGTAGCGCAAGGTGAGATTATTACACCTAGTTATATTGTTTTACTAATTATATGCGGTATTATATCTTTATTTATCATTCCAATGTTGTTTCTTGTGTATAAGGAATATAGAATGAAGCAAATAGATAATGATAATACCAGGTTTTAAGCATTCTATTGAATAGGCAGAAATACGTACTTGTTTAACGCACGTAATGATTGGAGGACTAACATGCAATTGCAGCATTTGCCAAAATTTCAAGCACTTGAAAAGAATATTATAGATGTAATCGTTGAACAGCAGATTAAGTTAGGATATCGGAGCGAAACCATCCGATTATACTATCCTGCGGAGTCAATTAACAGGATTTTAGATACACAGTTATCCATAGAGGAATTACAGCATACACTGGATCAGTTTTGTCAATATTCCAATCCAACCTTAGGAGCTCTGGAGCATACGAATAAGGAAAATAGGTTCTGCATTATAGTACCGCCAGCAGGGGTTGACTTTGTATATAGAGAGATTCAAGATAGAAGCTTTTTGACAGAGTTTATTGATAAGATAAGGATGCATGATTGTTCCTTGGAGGACATTCAAAGAATTTTCGAGAGGTATTCAAGTCAAGTGGTTTGTGAGAAGATGTCCGGAGAAGAATTCGATTACCTCATTTATTTTGGAGATGAAAAGCCGGATGCCTATCGCTATTGCATTAAATTTGAAGAATGCCATGCTACTTATCATAGATTCACAAAGGAAGATTATGCTGATTTTGAATTCAAATAGGTGATTGTACTCATTTAGATTTAAAATAAGAAATTATGATGATTGTGAATTCAAAATAGAACGCTGACTTTGACTTCGAAATAAGAGATTATGGTGTTGTGAAATCAAAATAGAAATTATTCGAAATAAGAGATTACGATGATTTTTAATCAAATAAGAATATCACGTTAGTTTAGATTTAAATAAGCTTATTACCCTGTTTAGGAATTAAATTAGTAATAAGGCTGTTGTATATAACGCTAGGATTCAAACTTACCCTGCACAAAGACTTAAATGATTAATAGGTCGATTTGTTTAGGAAGGTGAGTCTCAATTTTATTACGAAACAACAGCCTATCGTTTTATAAAGAGTTTCTACGTAAATACTCGTTCTATGAAATATACTCTTAGAAGCTACCGCCGAAATGTTTTTAGTAGCCTCAAGTAATGGTTTGCTTCACGCAAGGTATGGTCACCCAGCAAAGGCAGAATAATTGATTTCACCTTACATTCAATTAAGCCTTGAGTTCCTTGTGCTTTAAAGTCTCTAATTCCCATTGTCGCCTCTAAGCTGTCCTGCGTTACTTTGGATGCAGGTAGGGAACAATCCATAGCAGCTTTCGCTTCTTTTGTTAACTGATCAAATTCATTTCCAAAATCATTCGCTGTTTCGATTAAAGTTTCCTCCGTAGGATCAAGCAGACCACGGATAAACTTTGCATGTTCAGCCATAATTCTATTCCAGAAAGCCTCTTGTTCAAGAGCTTCATCATCAATATTACAGCAATCTCCGCCTTGCAATTTTTTTACTAAACACAAATATAGCTTTGCTTCTCTTAAGATATGATCAATTAATAGGGGGTAATTTACAGTGAACATTTTGCAGCAGAGTACATTTGACAAGATAGTAGATTTAAATTTGATCAATGAGGATATAAGATCAATGGCTTTTTCATTTATTCTATATACCTTTTGATCTAATTTGCGATCATCATAGGAGGGGTAGCAATAATTATCATAACCTGATAAATTCATCTCTTCTTTTGTTATATCCGTAGGGATATTGATTCCGGTGTAATAGGAGCTTACCTTCTCCGCGTCTAAAGTATACTGCGTATATACTTCTCCAGAATTTAAGACGGCTGGACTAACAACACCGTTGGAAATAGCTACGACCTCGCATAATAACTTATCGAATTCTCTTCGAAAGCTATCTGCTTGCTGTGTGTAGTTACCATCGCGTGGCGTAAAGCCAAGTTCTAAGAATAGCGAATGTTCTTTCATAATTCTTCCAAAAAATAGATGTAGCTCTAAGGATTGACGAGCAAAGTCATTACAAGGGGACACGATAGTTCCTCCATTAATATGCCTTATCTTATTCTATGCAAAGATGTTGAAATGGTGATATTTATAGGTATATAATTCATAAATAATCATTAAATTGGGAGTGTTTTACTATCAATGAATCATTAAGAATAGATTAAGAATAGGTTTAAATTGGGGAAAAAGTGTTGAAAAAGGTACTAGGAAAATATATACTGTAACTAGTGTGAAAGAAAAAACAATTTTCACATCCGGTATCCGGTGGCCTCGAGGCCAAATGACCGTTAGTTTGAGTTGTATACAAAGTTAATCAGGTTTTAAAAAGTAAAGGGGTTTAATAGTATGATGACCATTTATCTATGTTTTCTTGCAGGGGGCGCGGTTTTGCCATTGATAAGCTTTGCATTTGGATTCCTGGGAAGTGGGACAGATGTAGATGCTGGTGTAGATACATCGACAGATTTTAATATGGATGTAGATATGGATGTTGATGTAGACGCTAATTTAGATGCAGCGATCCATTCCGAGGTTGATCCAAGCACAGCAATTGGAGTTGATGGTGATCCCGGACAGGGAGTATTCTCCATGCTTGCAGTCGGCTTAGTACCAACCTCAGCCATGGCACTTTCTACCTTGGCCATTGTCTTTGGTGCAGTTGGCAGCATTATGACCTATAAGGGTGTGGCGGGAATCATAACCTTTCTGGTTGCAATCGTAATAGGGTATGCCGCTGCTGTCATCGTTCAAAGCTTTATAAGAACTTTAAAGAGAATACAAGTTGAGAATACCGGAGTCGATGAAAAAGAATTAATCCTTTATGACGGAACAGTGGTGGACACTATACTTCCAGGGCAGCTTGGTTCGGTAAGCTTTCTTACTCTTAAGAACATAAGGGTAAGCTATCCTGCAAGATGTATTGACGAAGAGATGAGATTACCAACAGGAAGAGTCGTAAGGGTAATAGAGATTAAAAATGGGATATTTATTGTTGAACCAAAAAATAAATATGAATAAAAAGGGAATCAATAAGGAGGATTCGATATGAATGGTGTAACAGGGTTAGGAGTAGACATTGTACCGATTATTATCACAGTTTTCGCAGTAGCAGCGGGCGTAGCAGTATTAACGGTTATTTTACGCATGTGGAAGAAGGTGCCCCAGGATAGAGCAATGGTTGTAACCGGTATGAAGAAAAGAGTAATCACCGGTGGTGGTGGAATTGTAATTCCTGTATTAGAAAGAACGGATATCATTTCCTTAGGTAATATTCAACTGAATATTAACACGTCACAGACCATGTCATCACAGGGTGTTCCCATCGACGTTGTCGGCACAGC
Organism: Herbinix sp.; assembly: GCA_029239235.1. Taxonomy (GTDB): domain Bacteria; phylum Bacillota; class Clostridia; order Lachnospirales; family Lachnospiraceae; genus Mobilitalea. Next base: position 41,973 of record JAQZBD010000026.1, on the reverse strand, counting down.
TGTAATTAAAGTCAGAAATACTCATGACAGCATATATGCAGCTATTGAACAGTTCTCCGGCGGAAATGAGATGCAGATTCAAAAATCTATTTCAGATCAGGTTACTCTGATTCTGGAAGGTAAGTTACGTGAAATCGTAGCATCCATGACCGTGGAACAGATCTATAATGACAGAGAAGCATTTTCTGCTAAAGTTCAGGAAGTTGTTGGTACAAAGATCGGTGAGATGGGTCTTGAACTGAAAGACTTCTCCATTAAAGATGTAAATGATACCAATGGTTATATTAGAGCTCTTGGTGCTAAACAGATATCAGAAAAGAAAAAGGATGCAGAGATTGCTCAGGCTATGGCTTTGAAGGAAGAGTCCATTAAGAAGTCCGAGGCAACCAAGGAAGGTGAGAAGGCTCGTCTGGAGGCAGAAACAGAAGTAAGTGCAGCTATTAAAGCAAAAGAGGTTCGCGAGTCTGAATATAGAATGGAACAGGAATCTGCAAAGGCCAAAGCCGATGCAGCTTACGAGATTCAGAAGAGCATTACCTATAAAGACATTATTGCTGCTCAGATGGAAGCTGATATTTTGAAACAGTTAAAGCAGAAGGAACTTCAGGAGGCTCAGCTTCAGGTTGATATCGCAAGAGAGCAAAAGCAGACTGAATTGGAACAGCGCCGTGCGGAGAAAACCCGTGAAGAATTAAAAACAAAGGTTGTAGAACCAGCAAATGCTGATCGTGAACAGAAAAAAGCAGAAGCAGATGCAGAGAAATATACCAAAATAGCAGAGGCAGAAGCAAGAGCAGAAGCAAAAAAGGCAGAGGCTAATGCGGAGGCAGAAGCAATTATTTTAAAGGCAAGAGCGGAGGCAGATGCCCAGTCCATCAACGGTGATGCAAAAGCAAAGGCAATTAGTGCAATTGGTTTAGCAGAGGCGGAAGCAATCAAAGCCAAGGGTCTTGCAGAAGCAGAAGCAATGGAGAAAAAGGCAGAGGCATACCAGAAGTATACTAATGCAGCGATGGCGGATAAATTAATTGAAAAATTACCTGAGCTTGCAAAAGCAATTGCTGAGCCGCTCAGCCAGATTTCCGATATTAAGATCTATGGCGGCGGAGTAGATCAAGTAGTAGACAATGTGCCTGTTGTACTGGCAAAGGTTTTTGATACGGTTCAAAGCTCAGTTGGAATTGATATGAAGAATATTATTATGGCCGAAAGCTTAGAGGCTAAGACAACAAAGAATGTTAATGTTACTGGTATTGGAGAAGGTATCATGAATGGAATAACACAGGAATAACACATGAAATAAAAACAAAATGAATCTGCATTTGATTCATTTATCATGAACTAAGTTGACAAGAATTTAGCTGGCAAGAATTAAGTTGAGCCTTTTGATATTCCGATATACGGGAGTATCAAAAGGCTCATTGATTTTAATTCCAAGAATAACCGAATTGATCAATTAAGAATACCGATACAAATAATTCTTTTTGTGCTACATCATCAAAAATAATTGTACCGCCCATTAGAATGGTATTGGCTGATTGTACTCCGAGCCTCCCCATTTCAAAGGGTTGTTGTGCAATAGTCCCTTGCATTAATCCATTTTTAATGGCTTCAATAGCGGATGGAATACCGTCAAAGCCCAGGATTAGTATCTGGCCTGTTTTTCCTGCTTCAAAGACAGCTTGAGCCGCGCCGAGAGCCATTCGGTCATTTTCACAGAATACGATGGCCAGATCATTTTGGTAGGCAGCTAAAAATCCTTTCATTATCTCATAAGCTTGCAGTGTATCAGAATTACCATTTGCCTGAGCGACGATATAATAACCTGCATCCGTAAGAACACTTTCAAAACCATCGCCTCGCAGGCGCGCATAGGTGGAGGTTGGTTCAACTTTAATAATAACCACATTGCGACTTATAACCTGATGTTCCTTGAGTAATACGAGAGCATATTCACCGGCTAAGATGCCGCCGCCGAAATTATCAGAGATAATAAAAGCAGCTACATCGGCACCTCCGGTTCCAATATCAACAACCACAATTGGAATATTTGCCTGCTTAGCCAGGTCTGCAATTTCGCCCATAGCTTGAGGATTCACAGGAGAGATGATAAGAGCATTAATACCCTGAGCGAGTAAATTAATACAGCCATTTATCATTTCTGTGGTTTCCCCATTTTGATTGTGGGGAAGCACATTGATCCCAAGTTCCTCAGCAGTGCTTAGTACACCCTCCTGCATGATCTGAAAATATTCCAGATTGCTGTTATACACAGACCATCCGAAGGTATATTGACTTTGTTGAGTTATTCTGCAAAATTCCATAGGCTACCTCTTCTTAAAAGTGTTAGATACTAAGTTTCAAGCTTATGCATTTTCTCCGCTTAAACTAGTGAAGGAATTGTATAAATTTAGGATGCCATATCCCCACTCTCGGTTTGGATAGGTGAGATTGGGATTTTTCACTGTTCCGCGAATTAATATATTTCTAATATCAATAGTATCCATCTGGCTATAACGATTCCTTACTACCCCCCACTCCAGCAGCATAGCGCATACACCGCCTGTGTGAGCCGCAGCGATGCTGGTGCCGGTAACAGGAGCATAGGTATTATTTAATGCCGGTGCGATTAGGTTTACTCCCGGAGCAGCAAAAGTTGGAGAAATATTATTATCTCTGGTAAAGCCTCTGCTGGCATCGATAAATAAAGTTTCATTCGTGTAATTATAAGCTGTTGCAACGATGGGAACGATTGTGTTGCCCGGAGAAGTTAGAGTGGTATAAGGGTCAGGGCGAATAAAGTAAGTACCTGATCCTAAAAATGGTGTAATTGGCAGCCAGGCATGAAAATCAGCTGATAGATCACCACTGAGATACACACGAAAACGCCAGATTCCCTCCGCTGGCTCCGTAAAACGAAGCAGAATTAATTGATCACCTGTTTCCGCTTCAATGATCTGGTAATCAATATTAATAACAGTTCGCTCGAAAATGAAGCGTACTACCTGATTCTCGTTTAACCTGGCAGGTATTCTGGCGATATACTCACCAGAAGGAGAGGAGATATCAATAGAAAAGGTATTCGGAGCCTTTCCCCAAATCTCCAAAGAAAAGCCGGAATCATTCGGGCCTACGTTCAACTCCATGGTATCATATTTGCTGCCTTGCTGTATCTGACCACGGTAATGATGCATACTACTGCCTTCATTTCCGGCAGAAACTGAGACACAGACGCCAGTTAATGCAGCGATATCGGATAAAAAGCTGGATACAATTCCTCTATCATCATGAGCACCTTGAGAGGTTCCAACACCAATAATAATAGAAATAGGTCTATTAACGGAAGCGGCTTTTTCAACCAGGTATCTAATTCCCAATAATATATCATTTTGCTGATAGCATACTGGGCCATCAGGGATTTTCCAGAACTCTCTTGTAATTCGCTTGGCTTCCTTTAATTTAACAACCACTAGCTCAGAACCTGGGACAACGCCCGAGAAATTATTTGCTTCGCTGGCATTACCTGCTGCGATACCTGCAAGAGCTGTACCATGTCCGTTTGTATCCGTACTTGGTACGACGGATAATGGATCAGCTGATTGAAGAGCTTCATTAATTTGCTGCTGCGAGTATTCTGTCCCATAATAAAAGCCTGCAGGTCTGGCATTTTCATTCTGAATCGATTGATCCCAGATGGAAAGGATACGTGAGGTTCCATCCGCATTTTTAAATGCTTCATGGGTATATTCAATTCCTGTGTCAATGAAGCCGACTAACACCCCTTGACCGAGGAGGTTTAGGGTTGGAACATTGCGAACTCGATTGATACCGGACTGTTGTAAGCTGGCAATATCCATTAATCCAAAACATTTCGGATAAGAAAAATACCCTACTAGATGAATAAATCTATCTGGAAGACCCGCAATCGGAGTATAGATAACGACGTACTGATCATTAATGGGCGTATAGCAAATATCTAATTGAGAACTAAGATCATTTAAACTACTACCGGATTGAATGAGAAAGTCAGCATAATCTTCACTAATGATTCGATTACTACATTCCTGATCCATGATGAACTACTCCGACTCAAATGTTATTATTATAAATATATGATAGATTGATGTAAAAATGTAATAACTTGCAATAAAATTGGCACAATATAATATTGTGCCGTTTTTTTTATGAAAAAATAGGCACACTATCTATAGATAGACAAATTAACTAAACCTTATTATAAGGAGGATAATTGTTTCTGTGATGGAAGGGATTAATTTCTATATAAATTCACCGTTTCGGATAATTGTATTAATTATCTTAATTGCACTGATTATTTTTATACTGGCTTTGTTGTACCTGAGATTCAACCATTTTGGCAAAAGAGTACATTTTCCAATGCAAGAGAGTGGAGAGGATAAAAAGTACGGCCCAAGGGAATGGGAGAAACAAATGTTAGAGCTGGCTGAAACGCACAAGCAGGTCAGCCTGTTCCGTTATAGCTTTGTACTCGATGATTATAATCAAATCGCTTATAAGAAGTTAAATAAGATCCGCGACACAATCTCGGAGCTCTCCACGGATATCATCTCGTTAATACCTGCTGCTCGGTGGTTATTCGATAATTTCCAAATGATGTACCGTGAAATAAAAAAGGTTCGTACTTCTGGAAATAGCTACGAGGTGCTGCCAATATTAAAAACAAAAGAGTATCGGGGCTTCCCAAGAATTTATGTAGTTGCGAAGAAGATGGTTGCGTTGTCCCAGGGACATCTCACAGAAGAAAACACCCAGGTTATGCTGAAAGCATACCAGCAGATTATACCTTTGACAGATAAAGAAATTTGGGTACTACCAGAAATGCTTTGCTTTTGTCTGCTTGAAAATATCACCACAATGTCAGAGGAAATTATCCATGTCATTGATGTGAAATCGAAAGCTGACCGATTTGTAAAGGAAAGGATGGAGAAGGGGCGCAGCGATTATCGCGGTGCTGATATCACTCCATTATTAATCAAGCTTGATCCAGGGCTGGTGAATGACTATTCCTTTCATTCTCATGTGATTTATTTATTGAAGAATATGTCCATTCATGATTTATCAATACAAAAGTATATTGAATATCATTTTGGAAAATCAGGAAGACAGCTAAAAGCATCTGCAATCTTCATTGAAGAGGGGAAAATTGAGTCCTTCTTAGAAACGAATATCCGAGCTTTAATCGTAAGTCTCAGAGACATGAATGAGGTTGATGAGGAGAAATTTTTTGAACAATATTCCTGCATGGAGAAAATTCTTTCCAGTGATCCTGCAGGGATCTATGGGAAGATGGATCCGGAAGCAAGAGGAATGTACCGGGAGGTTGTAGTAAAGCTCTCCCTGAAATATCGTATCAGTGAAGAGAAGATAGCCTCCGAGTGCCTGGAACTCGCAACTGAGGGAAATGAGAATTTGCATCAATCACATCATGTGGGTTCTTATCTTCTTGGTAGCGGATATTCCTTATTAAAAGCGAAGATATTAGATCGTCCGAATCCAAATTTATCAGAGCATCGTAAAAACGGTAAGGGCTTTCTTTATTTTGTGTCGCTTTTTGCCATGCTCGCACTAATCTGTGGACTGATTGCATACATCCTGTACATCACGGCAGCAGATAATCGTGCCCTTTATTATGTCATAATTCTTTTGGTCGGTTTACCATTATACTTAAGTTTAGCAATGGAGCTTACCAACTTCATATTTACAAGAAGAATTGCTGTAAAGAAAATTCCATCCCTGGATTATCTTAAAAGTATTCCGGACACTGCCAGAACTTATATCATCATGCCTGTCATTATATCCTCTACAAAACAGGGTATAGAGTATATGAAACGATTGCAGAAGCATTACCTGGCAAATCAGCAGCCCAATTTATATTTTGCACTGCTGGTAGATTATGAGGATGCGGCTGAACCCTTCCTGCCAAAGGATGAAGAAATAGAAGCAGCTTTGGTACAGAGAATGAAGGAACTGAATGAGCAGTATCCCGGTGAGTATCAGAGATTTTCCCTATTCTTCCGGTACCGTAAATTTAATAAATCAGAGAATTGTTATATGGGCTGGGAGAGAAAAAGAGGAAAGCTGGAGGAATTTAATAACCTGTTAAATGGTGTTCCGAAGGATTCCACCAGTTTTTCTACTATTCTATGCGATGAGGATATACTGGATAGCTTCCGTTATGTAATTACCTTGGACGCAGATACCAATCTGCTTCGGGATAATGCAGCCAAGCTGGTTGGTTTAATTGACCACCCGTTAAATCAACCTGTTCTGGATGAGGAGAACCGTAAAGTAAAGGAAGGCTATGTCATAATTCAACCCTCGGTACGTAATCACATCGTGGATAAGCAGGGAAGCCGGTTTGCGCAGTTGTTCGGAGGCCAATCGGGTCTGGCACATTATGGAGCTGTTATTTCTGATATTTATCAGGATATCTTTAATGAAGGAATTTACATCGGTAAGGGTATCTATGATGTGAAAGCCTTCCACCAGCTGTTAAATAATACGATTCCGGAAAATTCTGTGCTAAGCCATGATTTATTGGAAAGCTGCTATGCAAGGACAGCCTTTTCCAGTACAGCAAAGATTATGGATACTTTCCCTAGCAGTGTAATATCATTTGCAAAACGAGAGCACAGATGGATCCGTGGAGATTGGCAGCTCTTACCATGGATATTCACCAGAAAGAAGGTGAAGGGAAGAGGTTTATGTGCTTTAGCGAGGTGGAAGATATTCGATAATTTAAGACGCAGCTTTGTACCCTTTAGTAAAGTGCTGTTGATTATATTTAATCTACTCTGGTTTCCAAATGCATTTTACCTATGGGTTCCGCTAGTGTTTTTCTCAGATATTTTTCAAATCTTAGTGCTTCTGATCTCAGTTTTAACACAAAAAATGCTTCGCCCTAAGCTGGCACTTGTATATAAGAGTTTCTTGAAGGAATTAGGAGTGCTGTTTGAACGTGCCTTTTTAGAGTTTGCTATTACACCTTATCGTGCTTATATTGCGACGGATGCGATGCTGCGAACCTTATATCGTTTGGTGGTGAGCAAGAAGAACTTATTACGATGGAATACAGCAGAATCAGTGGATTCCTCAATTATTAATACTTTAAAGGGTTATTTTCTGACCATGTGGATATCCTTCCTGCCAGCACTTATTATAGTGGCGATCCTGTGCACGAATCGCTTAACCCTGGGAGTAATTCTTCTTTATACTGTGGTTGCCTTTGTCTGGATGCTGGCTTTTTATCTGGCATTTGGCATCAGTCAGCCAAAGGAAAAGGTATCAGAGAAAGAAAAGGAAGAAAGTCTGAAATTGCTGCAGGACACAGCAAGAAGAACCTGGCAGTTTTTCAAGGACTTTTCCGTGAAGGAAAACAATTATCTTTGCCCGGATAACTGTCAGATGGGGCAAATGGTTAAAGTAAGTGATAAAACCTCACCAACAAATATAGGATTGCAATTTCTATCCATTCTTTCTGCAAGAGACTTTGGCTATGAGACCATTGGCTCTACTGTGGAACGAACCGAGCATCTAATGGATTCGGTACAAAAAATGTTAAAGTGGAGAGGCCATCTATATAATTGGTATGAGATAAAAACATTAGAGGTTCTAAATCCGGCGTATATTTCTACGGTGGATAGCGGTAATTTCCTTGGACACCTGGTGGCTATGAAGAGCGGTCTTTTAGAGCAGCTGGATAAGCCAATCTTATCCGAGCTGATGGTTAAGGAATTGAATCATACCATTATTCGAAGCCGTTATCACTTAACTAATTTTCTTCAGATAGACAACGGACTAGTAATTGGTGATTTTCTGGAAGAAATCAAAGAGATCTGGGAGGATGTTAACAGCCGATCCCTCAGTTCAGAAGAGGATCATTATTGGATCTTTGAGCTGCAGAGTAATATTGAAAGTATTGTAGATGAAATCTCTGCCTATAAGCTCAAGGAAACTAAGCTTAGTGCCTGCCCATCCTTAAGAATGTTAGCAGAGCAGGAGAATAAGAATGCTGTTAATATGGTTAACCGAATCAAGACACTCTGCTATAAGATAGATAATTTAATCGGTAATGCGGATTTTGGTTTCTTATTCGATCATAAAAGATTGCTGTTCCATATCGGTTACCATGTGGATTCACAGACACTGGATGCCGGCTGCTATGACTTAATGGCATCGGAATCAGCACTAACCAGCTTTTTGGCTATTGCAAAGGGTGAGGTGCCACTAAAGCATTGGTATAAGCTGGGCAGACCGTACACTATCGTCAATGGAATTCCCTGCTTTGTATCCTGGAGTGGTACGATGTTTGAATATTTGATGCCGGGTCTGGTCATGAAGGGCTATGAAGGCTCCGTATTTTCTGAAACCTTCCAGGCAGCAGTATTACAGCAAATGAAATATGCGAAAGAGGCGGAGATTCCTTGGGGAATTTCTGAATCCCAGTATTACCGTTTTGACTTAAATTCGAATTATCAATACAAAGCCTTTGGTGTACCCAAGATAAGACTCCAGCCGGTTCGTAAAAATCCTCTGGTAGTAACGCCATATGCGACACTACTCGCGCTGGATTATGTTGGAGAGGAATGTATTTCGAATTTAATTAGGCTGCAGGATATGGGCGTTTATGGTGACTATGGCTTCTATGAAGCAGTAGATTATAACCAGCCAAATTCCAGTGAAATGACACCTTATTGCATCGTCAGATCCTATATGGCGCACCATCAGGGCATGATAATGGTGGCCATCAATAATTATCTTCATCATAGCATCATGCGAGAACGGTTTCACTCAGATATCATGGTTTTGGCAACACAAGTGCTACTTGAGGAGAAGCGTCAGTCCAATCTGATCTCCCTGGCAAAACGAGGCTATACCATCAAGATTGGAAAACCGTTGTTCCGGGAGGATGGCCTTAGCAAACGATATGTAAATGATGTATCCCCGAGCATTCCGGTGGCAAACATTTTGTCCAATAACAAGTACTCCCTAATGATAACCTCCGATGGAGATGGGTTCTCGAAATACGATGACCTAATGCTATACCGATGGAGATCAGATATCTATGCAAATACAGGACACTATATTTATATTAAGGATCAAACCTCCGGTAAAGTATGGAGCAGTGCCTATCATCCAACAAGGGTACAGCCGGATGAATATCAAGTAATCTTTGCACCTCATCAGGCTGAGTTTATCAGAAGAGACGGTAATATCTCAACAAATACTTTAGTCAGCTTAGATACGGATCATTCCGTTGAGATTCGAAAGGTATCCTTAACGAACCACTCCAGTTCAGAGAGAAGCTTCGAGCTTACCAGCTATCTTGAAATGGTTGGTGACACTCATATGGCTGAACTGAGTCATCCCGCCTTTAATAAATTATTCTTGGAAAGTGAATATCTTCAGGAGCATGGAATATTCCTAGCAAAGCGAAGAAGTAAAAAAGGCGAGCAGCCATATATGATTCATATGGTGAGGACAGGTGCAAAAACACCGGTAAGGGTAGAGTATGAGAATGACAGAAAGAAATTTATAGGAAGAAATCATACTCTTACAAATCCCGAAGCTGTTATGAAGAGCATTACCTTCTCGAATCAATCCGGCTTTTGCAATGACCCGATTATGAGTCTTCGTATCAAGCTTTCTGTAGACCCAGGAGAATCGGTATGTGTATCCTTTGTTACAGGCGTTTGTGAGAGCAGGGAAGAGGCAATCAAGTTAAGTGAGGAACTGAATGTTTGCTATCGCATCGACGATATTATGGAGAAATTCCGATTACAGAAGGATATCGAATTAAAGTATCTGGAGATAACACGTTCTCAAATGAATGCATTCCAGGATTTGATCAGCCCGATCTTTTATCCATCGCCGTCCTATCGCGGACCGGAGGAACGGATTCGCAGAAACTTTAAAAATCAGAGCTTCCTATGGAGATTTGGTGTATCGGGAGATAATCCAATTCTGCTGCTTCGAGTTAAGTCGATGGAAGAGGAAGGGATTATCAAGGATGTTTTAAAGGCTTATGAATATCTGAGATTGAACCGAGTAATGGTGGATTTGGTTATTTTGATTGAAGCAAAGCACGGATATCTTCAGGAGGTTGCGGATCTCATAAATGATATGACAAGCTCCATGCGTATTCATGAATACGAGAACAGTAAGCCAAGCTTTTTTGTGATATATACGTATCAGATGATTCCTGCCGAGATCGATTTGCTCTACACAGTAGCAAGAGTTGTATTCTCAGATAAAACAGGTGTTTATTTTAGAACTGTTAGGGAAAATATCGAAGAGCTGACGGAAGAATAGGCCTGAGAGGAGGAATATAGTTGGAGAATACAATAATACCGACTCCATTAGATAAGGAAGAGACAAAACAATATGAGTTTTTTAATGGGTTTGGAGGCTTTATTAATGACGGAAAAGAGTATGAGATTCTCCTTGAAGGAGAAAACAGGCCTCCTGCACCCTGGATTAATGTAGTAGCCAATAAGAATTTCGGGTTTCAGATATCCGAAGCCGGAGCGGGATTTACTTGGGCACACAATAGCAGAGAGAATAAGATAACCTCTTGGTCAAATGATCCGGTCAGCGACAAGCCTTCGGAGGCAATCTATATTCTGGATGAGGTCACAGGTGAGTTATTATCACCTGTTTCCCTGGGGAATATGGAACGGGGAAAATATCTGGTGAGACATGGCATTGGCTATTCCAAGTTTTTGCATGAGGAAGATGGTGTACAGTCGGAGTTGACGGTATTTGTTCCAATCGATGAGCCGGTGAAGCTTTGGAAGTTAAATTTGACAAATCAGACCGAGCATATGAAATATTTTCGCCTAAGCTATTATGTGGAATGGGTCTTAGGCACTCAGAGGGAGCATACGAATCCCTATATCTTAACAGCTTACGACAATGAACATGAGATTTTAACTGCAAAGAATATCTATACCTTTCAATTTCAGAATAACCAGGCCTTTCTCTTTTCCAATGAAATGATTAATGGTTATACCGGAGATCGTCACGAGTTCTTCGGGGTTCGTGGTGATTACCTGGCTCCGGAGGGAGTAGATGCGAAGCTATCCAGCCATACCGGGGTATGCTATGATCCCTGTGGAGTGATACAAGTGTCTGTGGCGGTAGCTCCAAAGGAAAAGAAAGAGATAATCTTTGGGTTAGGCTATAGCAGTGACATCAATGAAATTCGCAAAATCAGATATAAATATAAGGATCTCACAAAGGTTGAGAGCGAGTTTAACCGCTTGAAGGAATACTGGGATAAAGTCTTAGGCGTAGTAAAGGTAAAAACCTCAGATCCAGCCATCGATATTCTGGTGAATGGATGGCTCTTATACCAGACCATCTCCTGTAGAATTAATGCGAGAACCGCTTTCTACCAATGCGGCGGAGCTTATGGATTCAGGGATCAGCTGCAGGATACGCTGTCCCTTACATTTACTGACCCAGAAGCTCTTAGAAAGCAAATCATTATTTCCTGCACCAGGCAGTTCGAAGAAGGAGATGTGCAGCATTGGTGGCATCCGCCCACAGGAGTCGGGGTTAGAACCAGAATTACGGATGATCTTCTATGGCTGCCCTATGCAGTAGCGGCATATATCAGAAGCACAGGCGATGATAGCATTCTTAATGAAAAGGTTTCCTATATCAAAGGACCGGTTCTTGAACCCAACCAGCATGAAGTGATGTTTACCCCTGAGGTTTCCGGGGTTTCCGAAAGTGTGTACGAGCATTGTAAGAAAACAATACAGATTACGCGTCACGGAGATCATGGATTGCCACTGATGGGAGGCGGAGACTGGAATGACGGAATGAATGAGGTCGGGAAAGACGGCAAGGGTGAAAGCGTATGGTTAGGTTGGTTTTTTTATACGGTGTTAGGAGAGTTTATACCGCTCTGCTATAAGCAGCAGGAACAGGATTATGCGAAGGAGCTGGAGGAAAGAAGGGAAGCTCTGTTAAAGAGTATCGAAGCAAATGCTTGGGACGGGGAGTGGTATTTACGCGCATATTATGACGACGGAACAAAAATGGGGTCAAAAGAGAGCGATGAATGCAAGATTGACTCCATCAGCCAATCCTGGAGTGTCATATCAGGAGGCGGCAAGAAAGAGAGAACGATGACAGCGATGCAATCGGCCTGGCGTTATTTGATCCGGGAAGAAGAGTCCATCTCTCTTCTTTTGACTCCCCCCTTTGATAAGACACCGAAGAATCCCGGCTACATTAAAAACTATATTCCCGGAATTCGTGAAAATGGTGGACAATATACCCATGCGGCGGTTTGGCTTGCCATTGCCACTGCAATGATTGGGGATTATAATATGGCTCATAAACTGTTTTCGATGTTAAATCCTATTCATATCACAGCAAATCGCAAGGATTCACTTAGATATGAAAAAGAGCCATATGTTATGATAGCGGATATTTCTCTTAGCCCGCCCTATACCGGAAGAGGGGGTTGGAGTTGGTATACCGGGTCTGCAGGCTGGATGTACCAAGGTTTGGTGCAGTGGTTCCTTGGACTTAGAAAGGAAGGGAATCAATTGGTTCTTCAACCGGCGACACCGGCAAGCTTTGGAGAATATACGTTGGAGTACAAATTTGGTGGGTCACTTTATATCATTAAGGTGGTAAATAGAAGCAAGGGTATGATGGAGATCGATTCTATGCTGGTGGATGATGTAAAGGTGAAAGGCAACCGGATTGATTTAGTTGATGATAAGAAGGAACATGTGATAATTGTATAGGGATTTTATTTGGAAACGGGTGCAAAGTACGATCGCACCCGTTTTCGTTTATCATAGTAAAAGTGTAGCAACAGCGGGAAAATTCATGAAGTTGAAACATGTTTTCAGTCTTATATGATTCTCAGTTAAAAAGTGGTAAAAAGTATTCAATAACTAATTCTTTGGATTGACATTGATACAAGCGAATCTTATGATAGAAATCAATGAGAATTATAAAAATCATAATTCACATCCAACATGCTGAGGCCATGAGGCCAAAGGATCGTTAGTATAAGGTTTTATAGAAAGAGCTACAAAAGGAGAGTACCATTATGCTGATTGAATTTAAGGATGTATCAAAATCATTTAAGAAACAACAGGTACTAAAAGAGATTAATTTACAGATGAAAGAAGATGAGATATTTGGCATTATCGGTCCTTCCGGAGCCGGTAAGACTACACTGATTCGGCTTTTAATCGGAGCGATCAGTGCCGACGAAGGTAAGATTCGACTATCTGATTATCAGGTGCCGGATTTAAAGGCACTGAATATTTTGGGTTATATGCCCCAGAATGATGCTCTTTATAACGATTTATCAGGAGAGGACAACTTACTGTTCTTTGGTGGAATGTATCAGCAGCTTAAGAAGGCAGAATTAAAGCATCGTGTGAAAGAGGTTCTCGAATTAGTTGAATTAAGCGAGGACGCAGTGAAAAAGGTCATTCACTATTCTGGTGGTATGAAAAAGCGACTTTCACTTGCTGTCGCATTACTTCATAGTCCACAAGTACTCATATTGGATGAACCCACAGTTGGGATTGACCCCTTATTAAGAAAGAAGATTTGGGATGAGTTTTATGAGCTAAAGAAGCAGGGAAAGACAATTATCGTAACAACCCATGTAATGGATGAAGCTATAAAATGTGATAGACTAGCACTTTTATACAATGGAAGTATCATTGCCTGTGATGAGGTAGAGGCTTTACTTAACAGGACAAAGAATCATTCTATTGAAGAATTGTTCTTAGCGCAGGGGGGAAAGCAGGTATGAAGACTTGGGTGATTGTAAAAAGAATTATTCGCCAGACGGTAAATGATAAACGATCTATGGGACTTATACTTATTGTTCCTTTATTCCTGTTTACTCTTATTTATTTCCTACTGGGTGATTCTGAGTATTCACCTACGATTGCTATTCACGGGTTACCGGAGCAATTAGTAGTTGAGCTGAAGGAGCAGGATGTCACTGTAATAGATTACGGCATGGAGGAAGGAAAAGCAGCGGTTAAGGATGAAACAGTGGATGCATTCTTGTATCTGGAGCAGCAGGAAATGGTTCTGCTTATAGAGACTAGTGATGCAGTAAAAAGTAGTGTAATTCAAAAGGCAATACAAAACGCCACGAAGGAATTAAATCCTGGAGGCGGTATGAGAACCGAGCAGCTGTACGGGGATAGTGAAGAGAGTATGTTTAATAATCTGGGTTATGTGCTGCTTGGAGTTATCTCGTTTTTCCTCATTTTTATCCTGGCGGGAATATCCTTTGTCCGGGAACGAACGAATCAGACGATGGAGCGGTTGATGATTACACCGGTGAAACGGTGGCAGGTAGTACTTGGCTACACCCTTGGCTTTGGTGTATTTGCGATGCTGCAAAGTATACTGCTGTTGGCTTATGTAAAGTGGGTATTACATATGTCCATCCAGGGCTCCTTACTGGCAGCTGGCTGTGTCATGATTCTTTTGTCCATGACGGCAGTATGCATGGGTGCTTTCTGTTCCATTTATGCAAACAATGAGTTTCAGATGATGCAGTTTATCCCTATGATTGTTATTCCGCAGATATTTTTCTCTGGTTTAATATCCCTTGATACAATACCTTATCATTTAGGAGTACTGGCAAAGGTTATGCCCGTATATTACGCCTGTGATGCCTTGAAGGCAATCATCATTAAGGGAGCCACATTAAGTGAAGTTGTGATGGAATTACTTGCTTTATTGATCTTTATTGGATTGTTTTTTATTTTGAATATTTTTGCCTTGAAAAAATATCGCAGGATTTAAAAAGTTTTATGAAATATGTAGATTTTTCATAAAATTTGACGGCGCTTTCAGGATTTGCTATACTAAAGACAAAGCTATGGGGTATGGTATGATTCAATTTATTCTGCATACTATAGTAACAATAGGATTTATGCGGACTATAAGCTCGCAAGTTTATTGTAATAGGGAGGATAGAGCATGTATTATGCAAGTGATTTTCGAAGAATGGCAAGAGAAGCATTAATTGGCAGATGGGGATTAGCAGTTATTACAAGCTTGGTTGCCGGTTTGTTGGGAGCAGAATATGGTGTTAATTTACCGGATTTTGAGTGGAGACAGGAATACTCAAACCTTGTTTCATCGGACTATGGCGCATTATTTTTATCATTCTTTGCGGCCTTTTTTGGTTTTGCATTTATCTATGGTGTGGTGGTATTTATTATTGGCTCAGCAATACAGCTGGGATATATCAGGTTTAATAGAAACATACTTGATAGGGCTAATCCTCAATTTATGGATATCTTTTCAAGATTTCAGATATTTGGTAAAGCATTTTTGCTACGACTGTTAATGACAATTTTCACCTTCTTATGGAGCTTGTTATTCATTATCCCGGGTATTATAGCAGCCTATAGCTATGCTATGGCTCCTTATATTTTAGAAGAAAATCCTAATATGACGGCTAGTGAGGCAATCGCTTACTCAAAAGATATGATGAGAGGTAACAAGTGGAGATTATTTTGCCTTCAGATCAGCTTTATAGGTTGGGGTATCCTTTGTCTATTTACTTGTGGAATCGGTTTTTTATGGTTGACCCCTTATACGTATATGGCAGAGGTTGCCTTCTTCTATGATGTGTCTGGCAAATTCAGTGGGCAATATGGACAATTTCAGCAAAATGGTCAATATAATCAATACCAGCAGGGCCAACAAGATAACCAATATAATCAAGGTCAACAATATCAGTCAAATGGGTATCAACAAAACGGATATCAACAAAATGGATATCAGTCAAATTGGCAACAGCAGAATGGATATCAACAAAATACAGATTCCTCCACGCAAAATGGAGCAGAAAAGCCTGGACAGAGCAGTACAGATAATCAATCTGATTCTGGCAATCCCAATAATACATCGAATCTGTAATTTGGGTAATCTAAACCAGTTATCATAAAAAGAACGAATGAATGAAGTTAAAATGATAAGTCATGAGGCTGTCCTATGTGATAGCCTCATATTTATGAAGCAGAGGCGGCGAAGTGATGTTTTCAAAAAAAGACTTAATGAAATTAATAATACCACTAATTATTGAACAAATACTTGCGGTTACAGTTGGTTTGGCGGACAGTATGATGGTTGCTAATGTAGGAGAGGCTGCGGTGTCCGGAGTATCCTTAGTAGATACCATAAATATTTTATTAATAGGCTTGTTTAGTGCTATGTCCACCGGTGGATCTGTAGTTGCTGCACATTTATTGGGAAAAAAAGAGGAAAAGTTAGCCTGTAGAGCAGGTGAGCAATTGATTGCCGCCATACTTATATTGGCAGTGATTGTAATGATAATTGCATTGATATTTGGTAGGGGTGCTTTAGTGCTCTTATATGGAGAGGTTACTGCTGATGTTATGACAAATGCAAGAACTTACTTTTTTTATTCGGCTCTTTCCTATCCAATGCTTGCTGTATATAATGCTTGTGCTGCGCTATTTCGAACCATGGGCAATTCAAAAATATCTATGAAAGTTTCAATTATCATGAATATTATTCATGTGTTGTTAAATGCTATTTTTATCTTTGGAATGGGTCTTGGAGTAGCAGGAGCGGCCATCTCAACATTAATAACCAGGGCGTTTGCAGCGATAGCTCTATTTATTCTATTAAGAAATGCGAAATTGCCTATTCATATTGGCAAAATTAGAGCCTTCCGTCTGGATATCAATATGATTAAGAAAATCCTGCACATTGGAATCCCAAATGGACTGGAAAATAGCGTATTCCAGATCGGTAAAATACTAGTACAGGGAATTATAGCAGGACTGGGAACCTCAGCAATTACTGCCAACGCCGTGGCAGGAACGATTGGAGGTTTTGGAGTACTTCCGGGCTCAGCCATAGCTCTGGCGCTAATCACAGTAGTTGGGCAATGTATGGGAGCCGGAGATTTTGATGGAATAAAGAACTATACGAAACGGCTGATGAAATATTCCTTTCTCATTATAATCGTGTTAAACCTGTTAATTATCCTTATGCTGCCACTTATCCTCAAGCTATATGGACTCTCCGATGAGACTTCAACCTTGACAAAGCAGCTGATTACTTATCATTGTATTTTATCATCCTTGATTTGGCCTTTATCCTTTGCACTGCCTAGTGCACTTCGTGCAACCTATGACGTGAAGTTTACCCTGTGGATTTCTATGTTCTCAATGTGGGTATGGAGAATTGCCTTTAGCTATGTATTAGCGATCCATTTTAATATGGGAGTGTTTGGAGTATGGATTGCCATGACCATTGACTGGTTGTTCCGCTCTATCTGTTTTGTAACCAGATTCAAAAAGGAGAAATATCGTAATCTCCCCATATCTTGAGTTTCCAGGAGGCATTGGAATGCGAAAAAGTATCTTAGATGATAAAAATATCATGAATTTTGAATTTCAGATAGCAAAAAGTGAACCAACCCATTTTCACCAGAGTATTGAGCTTCTCTATGTATTGGAAGGTAATATAAAGATTACGATTGGTGACAGTGAATATATGGCTTCACCGGAAGATATATTAGTGGTCAATGCCAATAAGAAGCATTCCTACCATACCACTGAGGATGTCCTGCTGGGGTATTTTCAGATAGATTTTCGGAAATTAAGTGAGATGTTAAACACAAACCAGATTTTGTTCTGGTGTAATTCCATCATGAATAAAAATGCCGCTTATGACGAGCTTCGCAGTGTTATGAGGCAGGTGTTCAATCAATACCATGAAAAGAACGGATTAAGTCTGATTGTCTTAAATGGCTTATACTACAATTTACTTCAGATATTAGTGGAGCATTTTTTGGTGCGCAGTGACGATAAGAGATTCTTAAAGGATAAGAATCCTGATGAAGACCGAATGGCGGAAATTATTAATTATATTAATGCCAACTATGATAAACGACTGAGCTTGAATGAGCTGGCGGAACAGCTGTACCTGTCAGTACCGTATTTATCAAAGTATATTAAACGTAATATGGGCATGAACTTTGTGGATTATATCAATAATATTCGTCTGTATCATGCCATTGACGATATGCTGTATACGGACAAGTCCATCATGGGAATTGCACTTGATAATGGATTTGCCAACACGGCAGCCTTTAATGAATTGTTTAAGCGGACCTATAATTCCAAGCCCTCAGAATATCGTCAGAAGATGCGTTCGACCATAAGCATGGAGGGCGAGCAGGAAAATGAGTATTTAATGAAAAAGATCGACGAGCGGGTAAATGCTTATCTGGAGCATAATATGGTAAACAGCCCTGTCGATATTACGAAGGAAAATGAATATACGATTCTGGATGCAACAAAATATACAGAATACCCTAGATACTGGAATCGGATGATTAATGTAGGACGAGCAGGTGATTTGCTGCGGTCAGATATGCAGGAGCACATTCTCATTTTAAAAGAAGAAATAGGCTTTCGTTATGTACGCTTCTGGGATATCTTTGGCAGTGAACTATTGGTTAACGAGAATAACGAAGAAGGAAAATATAATTTTGAAAAGCTAGATAAGGTACTGGATTTTCTTGTGGAGCATGATATACGGCCCTATATTGAGATGGGTTATAAGCCAAAGAGACTCCATAGTACATTGACAAAAACCATTGTAGAGGAGCAAAGAGAAATCTCATTTCAAAGCCTTCAAAGCTTTAAGCGTTTTATTACAAACTTTGTTGCCCATCTGGTGAACCGCTATGGCTTGGAAGAGATTGAAAAATGGTATTTTGAGCAATGGAGCGGAGAGGATATCGAGAAGGGCTCCCAGGATGACAATTTCTTTGATATATTTAATGCCCTATATGAAACAATTAAGAGAATTTCCCCGAATTGTATGGTTGGCGGCGGAGGTATTGGTATTCAATACGAAAGAGGAAACCTGACCAAATTGGTAGAGCTTTGGAGTAAGCAAAAGCACTTGCCGGACTTCCTGTCCCTCTATTGCTACCCCTATATTAAAGGGGATGAGGACGGAGTTGCCTATGCGAAGATATCCAGTGACCGGAACTTTTTAAAGAATCAACTAGATATGGCATCAGCAGTAATCGCTGAATCAAAACTAAAGGGTGTTGAAATTCATGTTTCCGAATGGAGTTCTACCATATCCAATCGAAATGTTCTGAACGACAGCTGCTTTAAAGGGGCCTTCATCCTTAAAAATATCGTAGAATGTATGAATACAACGGATATCCTGGGGTACTGGGTTGGCTCGGATATTTTTTCCGAGCATTTTGATAGTTCGCCGATTCTCTATGGGGGCTGCGGCCTTCTGAGTAAGGATGGTATTAAAAAGCCCTCCTATTATGCTTACTATTTCCTGAATTATATGGGCAAATATTTAATCAATATTGATGAGAATAGCATAGTAACAACAAATGCCCATAACAGCTACTATATTGCCTGTCATAATTATCGTCATTTAAACTATAAGTACTTTCTAAAATCCGAGGATGAAGTTGAGCTTGAAAAGATGTATCAGATATTCGAGGACAATGGGATGATACAGTTAAATTATCAATTAGCGAATATCAAGAATGGTAGATACAAGATTAAGACCTATGCCATCAGCGCTGACAATGGGAGTGTTCAGGAAGAGTGGAGAAAGATGGGCTTGAGTGACCATCTTACGAAGCAGGAGGTAGAGTATTTAAAGAGAATATGTACTCCGTATATACAGATTCAGGAATGTGAAGCCAAGGATCAGAAGCTGAACTTTGAGGTCCAGATAAAAGCTCAGGAAATTAAATATATCCATATTAGCTATTTGTATCATTGAATAACTCGTTTTATTAATATAGCAAAACTGTAATAAATCAAAACAGAGCAAGAATTCGCATACGAAAATTGCTCTGTTTTTTCATTTTCTCAGAATTGCAATAAAATTAATGACAAGAAAATACGGTTAAAGACAATAAGAATTAGAATGCCGCGATAGATATTATCTGATAGAATTTATATAAGAAAATCTAAAGATGTGGCAGATCAGCAGTGATACATAGTAAACTCAGACTGCTGTTGAAGAAATCTATATTTAAATCACTAACTGAAGGAGAAAGGTAAGGAAAAACAATGAAAAATTTAGAAGCTCAGATCGTAGTTATTGCAGCAGGTCCCTCCGGATTATCCGCTGCGGTTCAGGCAGCAGAGGATGGGGCAAGTGTTATTGTACTGGAAAAAGCGGCAACGGTTGGCGGAGCTGCCAACATGGGAATGGGGCCCTTAGGAATCGGTACAAAGCATCAGAAGAGACAGATGATTGATCTCTCCGTGGAGAAGGCTTTCAATATGTTTATGGAGTACACTCACTATCAGGTGGATGCAAGACTTGTAAAACGTTATTTTGAGCAGTCAGCTGAAACCATTGAGTGGCTGGAGGATATGGGAGTAGAATTCGAAGGTGCCTTCCGTTACTTCCCGAAATCCGAAGCAACCTGGCATATTGTAAAAACTGACCGAGCAATTGGACCAAGAGCAGCTTCTTTTATGAATAAAGCGCTGTACACGAAGGCGTTGGAGCTGGGAGTAACCTTCTTAATGGAGACACCGGCGAAGAAAATCCTTGTGGAAAATGGTAAGGTTGCAGGAGTAACCGCTGTTAGCAAGGACGGCGAAGAGATCATGATTTCCTGTAAAGCGGCTATCGTGTGTACCGGCGGTGCTGGTGCTAACAAAGAGTTAATCAAACAGGAGACCGGCTTTACTCAGGGCGAGGATATGTTTAACTTTGCTATTCCTGGACTTGTTGGAGACGGTATGAAGATGGCTTGGGATGCCGGTGCAGGAAAGACCACCGTTCGTATTGAGATGGCGGCAAATATCGAGGGCTGTGATGAACTTCCTCAAGGTGTATCCAATGTATTCTCCCAGCCAAATCTATTAGTAAATAAGTATGGTAAGCGTGTTATGAATGAGGATCAGATGCAGAATGCGACCTATCTTGCTAATGTGGTTACACATCAGAAGGACAGGATCTGCTACAGCATTGTTGACACCTCCATATTAAAATACTATATCCGTAACGGTGTAGACAATGTAAGCTTGGTTCGTACGAATCCGGATGTGTCCGACTTCTATGAAGGAATTAAAATAGCGCAGGATAATGATTCCGAGGATTTCTTCGTTGCAGATACCATGGAAGAATTAGCGGAGAAGGCAGGTATCTCTGTTGATAATCTGATTGAAACCGTTGATACATATAATGATTATTGCGATAGCGTGGATGAAGAGTTCTTCAAGGATAAAAAATATTTAAGACCACTGAAAAAAGCACCATTTTATTGTGCTAAGGTTCGTGCAGGAGGTTATGGAACTGTTGGCGGTGTTAAGATTAATGAGAATTGCGAGGCTATTACAGAAGACTTTGAGCCGGTTCCAGGTCTATATTGTGCTGGTACGGATGCTTGTAATATCTATGATGACAGTTATATGTTCCTGCTGCCGGGTAACTCCATGGGCTTTGCGGTAAATACAGGACGTATTGCAGGTATGGGCGCGGCTGAGTTTGTTGGAGAGTAGTAAAGAGCCAACAAAAACTTGAATAAGTATAATTAATAATTTAGTCTAATTAGGAAACAGAACAATTTTTGATATAAGAAAATTGTTCTGTTTTTTAAGTGTAAAGTTCTTCAGCATTTTCTCTAGGGATGTTTATTTCTTATGGCTAGCGCCATGACGGAAGAGGGAAAGTTTATCAATGAAGCCTGCGATAGTCTTCTGGAGAGAGTTTCATTAATTTTTTAAACACCTTACAAAAATAACTAGAGCTTTCAAATCCACACATCAAGCCAATCTCTTTAACTGTCTTTTCAGGATAATGGGAAAGGTAAAACCGGGCATAGGCTACCCGTATGACTTGCAGGTGCTGAAAGATAGTCTGCTGCATCTGTGACTTGAACAGGGTGCACAGGTACTCCTTTCTAAGGTTTACCAAGGAAGCCAGATCCTCCAGTGATACTGGCTGGTCAAAATGATCAGCAAGGTATTGCATTACGATCTGCAATACCTTATTTTCTGTTACCGCTTCGGATATTTGGACATGCTTAATATCATAGGATAAATCCAGTAAAAAATCATAAAGCAGCTTAGAGATGATAGATTGATAATGAGCTGGCTTTTTGATATGTAATTGGTGTATCTTTTGATAACGCTTCACAATAGCCTCAGGGTTAGAAAATTGATAAATACCAGCTTCCTTTAGTCCAAGAGCATGTAAGATCTGCTCGCAGGCTAAGCCGCCAAAACATAGACAGTTGGTAATCCAACGCTCCGTTGTTCCATAGTAGGAATGGGGGGTATTGGCAGGCAGAAAAATTCCCAGGCCTTTGGTTAATGTGATTTTTTGGCTGTTAATAATTGCTTCACCGCTTCCCTCCACACACTGAATCCACTGATAACATGGGATACCATAGGGACGTGTTACCGGTTCCTGTTCATAGTAATATAATAACTCCTCCAGTGATAGGGGGAGATTTTTGGTACCTGCAATGAATTCATTCTTAAATTGATCTAGGTTTTCTCTGTTTGACATAGGTCTACTCCATAAAACTTAATATAATTACATGAATATTATTATATTTATGTTTACCGCGTTTTGCAAGTGGGGATATAATTAGTTGTATCAGTAAACTTATCATGAAATATAGGTTTTAAGGAGGATATATATGCAGTATCAGAATCCGATTATCAAAGGTTTTTACCCTGACCCAAGTATTTGCCGGGTGGGAAAGGATTATTACTTAGTAAATAGCTCTTTTGAATATTTACCGGGAATTCCGATTTTCCACAGCACTGATTTATTTAACTGGAAACAGATCGGTTATGGGATATCCAGGGCATCTCAGATGGAATTTGAAGGATGTAATCCCAATGGAGGAATATTCGCCCCGACCATCCGATATCATGAAGGTATATTCTATATAACCAGTACCAATGTAAGCCGCCCGGGTGCATTTTCCCCGAATGGCTCTGGAAACTTCATCATTACAGCAAAAGATCCTTGGGGAGAATGGTCAGATCCGATCTGGATTACTCAGGGAGGTATTGATCCTTCGATATTCTTTGATGAGGATGACAGGGCATATTTCACCAGTACAAAGAATGTGACTGGAGAGGATGGGATATTTCGTTCAGCCATTCAGATGTCAGAAATAGATATTACTACAGGGAAGCTCTTGACGGAAAGTAAGGTGATTTCGGAAGGCTGCGGAGGCCGTTTCCCGGAAGGCCCTCATATCTACAAAAAAGATGGGTATTATTATTTGATACTTGCGGAAGGCGGCACTGAGATGGGACATAGAGCCACTATTTCCCGTTCGAAGAACATCTGGGGAGCTTATGAGAGTTGTCCTCATAATCCAATTCTGACTGCGATGAATGAAAATGATCCGTCCATAAGTGCCTTGGGACATGCAGATCTCGTAGAAACAGAGGATGGAAAATGGTGGATCGTATTCTTATGCCAGAGGTTAACAGAACAATATTATCATCATCTTGGTCGTGAAACCGGAATTGCTCCAATGGAATGGGTCGATGGTTGGCCTGTAGTTTATGGAGGGAAGGTTCCAACGGATGAGATGAAGGTAGAGGGGATGCCCCAGGTACCGATTGTTAGAGAAACTAATATACATACCACGTTTCATGAAAGCAAATTAGGATTGGAATGGAACTTTCTAAGGACATTTTATCAAGATTATCAATTGAATGAAGAGAAGCTTATTGTAACCGGGAATCAATATTCCTTAAATGATAATGCAACACCCGCATTTATCGGTCGCCGCCAACAGGATTTTGAATGCAGAATGGAATTATCACTATCATTTCAACCGGAGGAGGAGCAGGAAGAAGCCGGTATTGCAATTATGCATATGGGGCACGGGCATTATGAAATGGTGCTGACCAGAAGAGGGAATCAAAAGGTTGTGCTATTGCGTAAGACGGTATTTGATATGGTTACGGAGACAGTTTCAGAGCCGGTTCTCGTCGATGAATTGCAACTGAAAATCATAGCAGCTGCATCGGAGTGTTTGCAGGCATCTATGCAAGCGGCAATGGAAAAGCATGCACCAGCAGCGCGCAGGTGAGCTGGTTTGATTATGAAGTGCTTCCGGCGAAGCTACAAAAGGAGTGACAAGGGGACGGGGTTGTTGTCATAAATGAATGACAACAACCCCGTCCCCTTGTCACTCCCTTGTCTCCGGAAAATAACGAAATGTGCATTCAAATGATTTACACAGAAGTTATTCCTATGGTAAAATAGAACTAAAAACAATTGTCGATATATCGATATAAATGTATTATTAAGGAGTATTGGATGGAAAATATAATCAAAAGAAATGGACTATATGATTTTTGATGAAATGAAAAAGAATGATGATTCCGATGAAAAGCTAAGCATGGCTATTATGGATTTAGATCGTTTTAAATTAGTAAATGATACCTGGGGGCATCCGGCGGGAGATGATTTATTGAGAACAGTCTCTCAAATTGCTGCAAATAATTTAAGGAAGTCTGATTGGTTAATCCGTTTTGGCGGAGAAGAATTTGTTGTAATTATGCCGCAGACCTCCTTAGAGGAATCGGTGGTTGCCCTTGAAAAAGTACGAGGAGCCTTTGAGGAAAATAATCATCCGATTACCGGTAAACAGACACTAAGCATTGGGGTAGCCCAGAAGCAGGTGAATGAAACCTTTAGTGAATGGTATGAAAGAGCGGATAAAGCCTTATATACTGCGAAAAGTGAAGGACGAAACCGTGTGATTGCTTGGTAAGGTTACTCGTTAATTAGTAGTTAAATTAAGATAAAATTATTCTAAAGGGTATTGCATAGTTAATTGTTTTCGACGCCTATCATGACGGCAGCCTTATCCCATCTTGAACGAGTACGTCCTAATGGAATGACTGAAATGGCAAAGGGTACCAAGGATTCTAATGCAGTTCTCTGGGCAGGAATGGGTAATGAAGCCGAGCTGGAATCGATGGTAGCAACAGGTGCTGATGTTGTTAAAATAATTAAGCCATATTCTGATAATAGCATTATTTACAGGCAGCTGGAGCATGCAGAGAAATGTGGAGTCTTGGCTGTAGGAATGGATGTGGACCATGCATTCAATAAAAAGGGAGAGTATGATAATGTTGTAGGCGCTCAGATGTCCCCAAAGACATTAAGTGAGATTAAAAGCTTTGTTGAGGCTACGAAGCTGCCATTTATCATCAAGGGAGTTCTCGTGAGAGGGATACCTATAAATGCTGGAGGCTGGTGTCAAAGGCATTTTGGTCTCACACCACCATGGCATACAGGATTATGCAGTTCCTCCGCTCATGATATTACCTAAGATTGCAAAGCTAGTAAATCATCAAATTCCAATTTTCGTGGATTGCTGTATGGAAAGCGGAATGGATGCCTACAAGGCATTGGCGCTTGGAGCTACTGCTGTATGCGTAGGGCGTAAATTGCTAAATCCTCTTAAGGATAATGGAGCAGAAGGAATACGGGAGTCGATAGAGGAGATAACGAAAGAGCTGGCTGGGGTAATGGCGAGCACCTGCGCTCCAGAGCTTTTAAGCATAGACTCGTCCGTAATATGGAAGAGAGATTTTTAATAGATTGTGAGGAGAATAGGTATGGGAAGTTTACCAGAGATTAGAAAAGATAACGGGGTGGATACCTTAATGGAGTAGATTTTATTACTTACAGTAATTTACGAGATTTAGTTTGAAAATGAACTAACACGAATAACATATAACGAACCTCTAGCGCATTTCGGTTTTCATAAAACTGAAATGCGTTTTTTAGTCTCACTTAATCATGTTTCATAAAATAAACCTAAAGCAAAAAATCGAATATACTTTTTGTGTAACAAGGAGCTAAGTTAATAAAACAACATGAAATTATTAAAAACTTGAGCAAAACGGTGTAAATAATTGAATGATGTTAAATCTTAAATTCACTATACTAAATGCATTAAGTTAATATTTAATCATTAGGAGGTAACATATGAAGAAAGTGAAGATTGGTATCATCGGTTGTGGTGGTATCGCAAATAATAAGCATTTTCCAGCACTTAAGAAGAATTCTGAATTAAATGAAATCGTAGCATTTTGTGATATCGTAGAAGAGCGTGCTGTAAAAGCAGCTAAAGAATTCGGTGCAGCAGATGCGAAGATTTATACTGATTATAAAGAGTTGTTAGCAAATACTGAGGTAGAAGTGGTACATATCCTTACTCCAAACGTGGCACATGCGCCGATTGCTGTTGCTGCCTTTGAAGCAGGCAAGCATGTACTTTGCGAAAAGCCTATGGCTCACACCACTGAAGATGCCCAGAAGATGATTGATGCTTGGAAAAAATCCGGTAAGAAATTCACCATCGGTTATCAGAATCGTTTCAGACCGGAGGTGCAAGCGTTACATAAATCCTGCCAGGATGGAGAGCTTGGAGATATTTACTACGCTAAGGCTCACGCAGTAAGAAGACGTGCAGTTCCTACTTGGGGTGTATTCCCGAATAAGGCACTTCAAGGCGGCGGACCACTGATCGATATCGGTACACATGCTCTTGATATTACCTTATGGTGTATGGGAAATTATGAGATTGATTCCGTATCCGGTTCTGTATTTGAGAAAATGCGTGAGAATTTTGAAGGAAATCTCTTTGGACCTTGGGATCCGGCTACCTTTGAGGTAGAGGATTCTGCTATCGGTTTCATTAAGATGAAGAATGGTGCAACCATCGTATTGGAAGCAGCATGGGCATTGAATGTTGTAGAATCCAGAGAAGCCTGCACCACCTTATGCGGAACAAAATCCGGTGCTGAGATTAAATCCGGTATGAGCTATCAAAAGAATGAACTGATCTATAACAAAGCTAAGAATGGTCTGTTAATGGAAGAAACCATCTCCAAGGTTGGAGATATCGCATACTTTGAAGGCGGTGCTTCTGCGGAAGGCGTTGTAGAAGCAAAACAATGGTTAGAAGCAATTATTAACGATACGGAGCCACTTGTTAAGCCAGAGGAAGCCTTTGCAGTAACTAAGGTTCTGGATCAAATTTATAAAGCGGCAGCAGGTAATAAAGAAATCAAATTCTAATTATATTTATCATATTTTAAGAAGGGGCATTGCCCCTTCTTGAAGCGTTTGGATGAAATGAGATTCGAGTATAAAGACTTAGATATAGGTATTGAGATGAATATGCATGTAAATATATTCATCTGGACTTGCCTTACCATATAATGATTGCCAAAGTGCAGGCAATCATTATATGCCGGTCTGCGCCATCTAAACATATTTACACGCATATTCATCGCTGTAGGCTAAAAAGATTTGAAATCTCGAACCATATGAAAACATAATAAAAAGGAGTGAAAATAATGTATCCAAGACATATGTACAAACCGGATGGTTTCAAAAATGTGGAAGCAGAAGGAAAAGTGATCGGCTTTCAGTTTGATACAAGAATCCAGTATTATAGAGGAGTTACTCTTTCCATTATCCGCAATATTGAGGTTTGCGTGGATGGAGAAGAATTTAAGAGAGAGGATATCCGCTTTACGTTAGAAGGGGATACCTTTACCTTGGATGAGATGGAGACGGTTATTTCTTACCGCTGGAAGTTTGGACAATTTGCAACCATTACTGTACTAAAGGATGGCGGACTTGCAAAGGGTAAGCACCATATTACATCAACGCAGACGATTGCACCATCATATATGCCTGTTATTTTAGTACACTCAGGCGAATATGATTTTGAGATTTAGGAGGGTTAGAGATGGCTTATAATATAAAAAGAAGTGTTTCCCTGTACAGCTACCAGGAAGAATATTATCTCGGAAAATTATCCTTAGAGGATTGTATCAGAGAAGTTGCTAAGACTGGTGCAACGGGCATTGAATTATTAACGGAACAGATGATGGAGGATTTTCCAGTAATTACGCCCGAATTTAAAGAGAAGTGGTTCGGATGGATGGAGAAGTATGGCACCGAACCGACCTGTTACGATGCATTTTTAGAAAATCATATTTACAAAAATCGTACTTGCACCTTAAAGGAACAGATTCAGATGATGGAGCGAGACATTAAGATGGCTCATGAGCTGGGATTTAAGACTCTACGTACTCTGGTATCTACACCAATGGATGTTATTAAGGGCAGTATTCCATGTGCAGAGGCTAATGATATCAAGATTTGTATTGAAGTTCACTCCCCATTCTCCCTAAATTCCGGCTGGGCGGATGGCTATATGGAATTGATCCATAAGACGAATACCAAGAACTTCGGTTTTATGCCTGACTTTGGTATCTTTTGCAAATCCATTCCATCACCTCTTAGAGAGCAGGCAATCAGAAAAGGAATCAGTATGGATTGCATCAAAGCCGTTGATGAGGCATTTGAAAATCGTGTGACCAAAGGCTTCACCAAGATTAAATATGACACAAATTTAGGTCGTGCTCATCATGCATATATGGAGGCAAATGGTCTTCCGCAGCTGATGGAGAAGGTAAATAAATTAGGCGGTGATAAGAAGGCACTGGATTATGCTTTCTCTACCTTTGACTATACCTGGTGTGACCCTCAGGATATCATTGATAATATCCAGTATATCTATCATACTCATGCAAAATGCTATTACACAAATGAAGCTTATGTTGAAACTTCTATTCCAATCAAAGAAGTAGTTGATGCATATAAGAAAGCAGGGTATCATGGTTATCTAAGCACTGAATTTGAAGGTAACCGTATGTTAAACGATGCCTTTGATGTAGATAGTGTGGAACAGGTTCGCAGACATCAGGAAGCATTAAGAAGAGCAATTGAAGAATAAATATAATACTTGAAGCAAAAGTGGTTCAAGGGGTTGGCTTGTGCGGGGAAATCCTAGCACAAGCTTTAAGCATGTAGGAGGTTAGGTTGAAAATATATCATTTCAATTTTTCTATTCAGGCATGTTCAATTCATGACAACAAATTTAACACGAAGTGTGAAATTTGTTGTATTAAGAATAGGTCATCAAATAATTGAAAGGCACGGGTGTGTTAATATGGTTAAAAAAGTAGTTGCGTTATCCTTTGGTAGAAAGATGTCTAATACTGAGGTAATGCTAAAGGAAGCATTATTGGAATGTGAAAAGGCAGGATTAGAAATTCAGTTTATACGTTGTGATGATTTAAACATACATATCTGCACCGGCTGCTGTGCCTGTGTTGGAGGTATGGTTAGCGGCAGAGGAAAAGGGGATTGCATTCATAAGGATGATTTCCCAATTCTCGATGAAGCACTCCTGTCTGCAGATGCAGTGATTGTTGGATCTCCAACCTATGTGTTGGCACCAACAGGTAATTTTAAGGTGGTTTGTGATCGAATCGGACCTTCCCATGATATTACCTTTAGAAAGCCTTTAATCGATGCAGGTATTGCAGAAGGAAAAGATCCGGCAACCTTCCCGGATGCAAGAAGTCTTAAGAAGCGTGTAGGCGCATTTGTTACAGTTGGAGGGGCACGGACTGAAAATTGGCTTTCCCTTGCAATGCCAAATATGTACGAATTTACACTACCAATGGGCATTGATGTGGTTGATAAATACCAATATCATGGAGCTATGAACGTAGAGCATGTTCTTGGAAGACCTGAGGTGCTGGAACGTATGAAGGTACTGGGTAAGAATATCGTTGAAGCCCTGGCTGCGGATACTGATGAGGAAAGAACCAAGTGGCGTGGAGAGGAGGATGGAACCTGTCCGGTATGTCATATGGATCTGCTTACTATTATGCATGATAAAAATAAGGTGGAATGTCCGATCTGTGGTATTGAAGGTGAGCTTAGTATTGTGGAGGGTAAGATTGAGGTTACGTTCCCGGAGAATCAGATTAAACGCTCCAGATTATACGACGCTGGCAAGCAGGAGCATTCTGATGAAATAAAGGATGGCGCCAGAACACAGAAAAAAGTTGAAGGATTAAAGGATCTGAAAGAAAAGTACATTAATGTGGGTCATAAATAGAAATAAGAGTATCTTCACAAGGTAAATCATAGGAGCTGCGAAGCTTATAAAGATTGTTTCCTTATGTGTACAAGCCAAATTGTTTCGCAATTACCTGTGTATAAATACAATGGGAGGTAATTATGGATAAGCTAAAAGTATTATTGATATCGGGGCAACTAACTTCTGAACATAACTATCCGAAGATGAATGAATATATTCGGACTATGCTAGAAGCAACAGGACGTTTTTCAGTCAAAGTAATTGAGGAGTTTAACGGTGCCACAAAGAGAACGGTGGAAGATTATGACCTGCTATTCCTGAACTATGATGGAAAGACACTTCCTACGTCACAGTATAAAAGATGGGATACAGGAGCTGAGGACGTCTTTTTTGAAGCAGTGAAAGCAGGCAAGGGACTCTTTATCCATCACTCCTCTGTTTGGTTGGAGGAGGATATGCCGGATAGATACAAAGAGATGTGGGGAATTTATTTAACGACCCCTCAGAGCAGAAAGAATCCCTGTGATGATGTGAATGTTAAGATAGAATTGCCGGACTCTCCTATTATGAAGGGACTATCCGACTATATGGTGGTTGGAGATGATTTCTTTGCAGGAGTAGAATACTATCCTGGCACAAAGGCTCAGGTACTGGCAGCTGTATATGATGATATTGAGGTGTATCAAAGAGCCGGATTCCCATCACCTCATCATCCGGTACTGGTTCCGGAGGGAAAACTGGAGAATATGCGCGGAGTGAATACAATGCAGCCGGTGGTATGGACAAATACCTATGGTGCTGGAAGAATATTTGCCTGCTCCTTAGGACATGATATCGATACCTATCGAAGGATCAACTATCTGACCACGCTCGTTCGCGGTGTACAGTGGGCTGCAACCGGTGAAGTTACCATAGATAAGCCGGATCGAAGCGGAGAAAAAAGATTTAGTCAATGGCCTTATTATTAGAATCTAGAATGATCGTCAGTAAGCTTTCCGGAATCGAAAAATAATCCACTTTTTAAAAAAGTACTCTCATTGATGAGTTAGGGATTTTTTATTATAGTTAATTCATCAAATATACCGAAGGGAGAATATTTATGAAAAAGATTTTTAGTATTATTTTAGTTATTGCAGTGTCATTCGCAATGCTTACAGGGTGTAGTACACAAAAAGCAGAAGAGTCTGCTACCAATAATGGGGATTCTGCTGCAGTTACAGAAGCAGCGGATCAAATTACTGAGGCAGTTACCGATGCGACCGAGGGATCAGCAGAGGGTAAATCCGTTGGTATTACAATGCCAAGTGTTGGTAATGACTTTATGTTAGCTCTTAGCCAGGCACTTCAGGGAACCTTAGAAGCACAGGGCTGTAAGGTTCAGGTTGACTCCGCAGAAAACGATGTAACAACTCAGTTAACACAAATCGAAAACTATACAACTATGGGTGTTGATGTTATTGTTGTTTGGGCAGTTAATGGAGACGGTGTTGCAAGTGCTTGTAAATCAGCAATGGATGCAGGAATTCCTGTATTAGCATTTGCTTATGAAATCCCTGGCGCAACAACAAGTGTTATCTCAGCAACAGAAGAGTCCATGGCTGCGCAGTGCGTAACTATGACAAGCGAATGGATTGACAAGACCTTTGCTGATGCAGGTGATGGAGAAGTTAATGTACTCGTTATCACATCTTCAACAGTTCCTGAATCTGTAACACGTAGTGAAGGCTTAAAGAAGATTGCAGACAACAAAAAGGTTAATTTAATCACTGCCGAAGTAGAGGATCAGGATAATACAGACGCAGCACGTACTCTGATTGAGAACACCATGCTTTCAACACCTGATATTGATGTTGTTGTTGCAGTAAACGGTACTTGTGCAGTTGGCGTTGAATCCTACATAAGCTCATCTTCCTCTCCAATTCAGGATAAGAGCAAATTCGGTATTTTCTGTATCGATGAGACAGAAGAAATCGTTGCTAAGATCAAGGCATCTGAGACAAACGAAAGTGTATTAAGAGGAACAATCTCCATGGGTACTTTCGATGATACAATAGGTGATTTTATGACTGGTATCACTCCATTAATCACTGGTCAGACTCCAATCGAGCGTGTGAATGGTAAAGCATTTGTTATTACACCAGAAACATTAGCAGAGAGAGAATAAGAACTAGACATCAAAGTATATGTATAGAAAGAAGCGTTGCCACCAGGCTGGTATAAGCCCTGCGGCAGCGCTCCTTTCCAATTAAAATAGATTTATGTAATTATGTATACAATAGCTAAAGGGTTATACGAGCGTCCTATTTACGATAAAATGGGTTAATGCTTTCTTTCCTTGTCTTTTTTAAGTAGTTGGCATATGGTATAATATCCATAGATCTTATACTTGTCTGTTTGCAGACAATGGTGCCGAACACAGTAAGTGCACGTCCGGGCACGATGTGCCATATTATGAGAGTTCGCGTGCCTGGTATAATGAGTGGGTAGTAGATGGAGTGTGGAGGTATAACATGTTAAAAGTATTGATTGCTGATGATGAGCAGATAATCTGCCTGATGATTTGCAAATTGATTCATTGGGAAGCGAAAGGACTCGAGGTCATTGGAATGGCTCATAATGGTCTGGAGGTCTTGAAAATGATGGAGGAGCAGCGTCCGGACATTATTATTTCAGATATCAGAATGCCTGGTTATGATGGTCTTCAATTAGTTCAAAAAGGCAAGGATATGGGGCTGGATGCTGATTTTGTAATCATGAGTGGCTACAAAAATTTTGAATATGCACACACGGCATTAAACTTGGGAGTGAAGCATTATTTACTAAAACCAATTGATAAAAAGGAATTAGAGGAAACGATTGATCGAATCCTTCAACATAGAAAAGAAGCCAGCGCCATTGATGATGAAAAGAAGGAGCTGGAGGAGATCGCAAGCTCAGGAAAGAAACGAATTAGAAAGCATTTTTTAAGTACCATCATACATCACAATCACTTTAGTGAGGACAGGGAATTAGCAGAGCTGGATGAGAAGTTTCATTGTGAGTTTGAGAATGGATATTTTATTGCATTCTTAACAAAGATAGATTCCAATGCTCCGAATTATGATACAAAAAGCTTGCTAAACGGAATTGATTATTTGATTGAGAAAGCCATGGAAGAGGGAGAGTGGGAATATATTAATTCCTACGTTAAAACCGGTGTGGTAACTGTTGTAAATTATAAAGCAGAGCATAGAGAACAGGTATTTCAGGTGATTGATAAAATATTGAAGCTCTGCCGGCTTGAACTGGACAAGTTCAATGGCTTTTACGTAACGATTGGTATTGGAGTAGAGAAGAATTCCATCACCGGTACAAAAGATACGATACGGGAGGCAGTGGCTGCAATTAAATGCAGAATTAAAAAAGGGACAAACCGTATTATCGACTATAGAGAACTTAATTATAGACAGATTAAAGTAGAAGATATATTTACTGAAGGTATTAAACGGCAATTTGAAAATGAGCTGGAAGCTATGGATATTCAGGCCTTTATCAGTGACTTTGATAAAATAGCGAATGATGTTCATATGATGGTAAACTATTCGCCGGTGCTAATCTTTGAACTAATGGAGAAGCTGAAGGAAATTACCATCGATATTTGGAAACGAAATAAAATTCAAGAAAACATCATCAATGATTTTGAACAACAGATGCAGTTTATCCTGGATTGTAATATAAGAGAAGAGCTATTGCTTCGGAATTTCATAGAAACCTATCAACGCTATTTTGAAAGAGTGATCGATGACAAACGAAATACGAGTCAGCTTCCGATTCGAAAGGCAAAGCAGTTTATTAATGAAAATTATATGCGTCAAATTACGTTGGAAGAGGTTGCAGAAGCCATAGAATTAAGTCCGGCGTATTTTAGTACCGTATTTAAAAAGGAAATAGGAATTAATTTTAGCGATTATCTGATTTCCTGCAGGATAGAATCAGCTAAGGATAAGCTGAAAAACGGAAATCTTCCGGTCAACTTGATTGCGGAAGAGGTGGGTTATGTGGATGCAAAATATTTCAGCAAAACCTTTTATAAATTGGTTGGGTTAAAACCCACAGAGTATCGTAAATTATATCGTTAACAGGGGGAATAGTAGTGATTAAAAGAATTATTAATACGAATTTTCTAAAAAAATACCTTTTCATTATGATAATGCTGGTGGTAAGTATTTTGATCATTACTGTAATATCCTCACCCATCATGCCCTGGAGAATTGCGGTGGAAATTTTCTATATGGCAGATGCTGTTATTTTAGTGATATTAGGTGTTTTACTAACCCTGTTTATGTATAAAATCTATCTTCCTCTTGGCAAGCTGGAAGATAAGATGAGTGAGTTCGTGCAGCAAAGGAATTTAATCAATGGAGAGCACTTTTCAGAGCCTGCCACCATGCTGGAGCAAATAGATCAGTTTTTGGAAATGCAGAAAAAAGCCATCGAGAAAGAGCATGCTCAGGCAATTATGACACAGAAAATGAAATATGCTGAGCTGCAAAATCAGATTAATCCCCATTTTCTATATAACACATTGGAAAATATCAGAGGGCAAGCTATTGTGGATGATAATTTTACCATAGCTGAGATGACGGAGGCTTTGGCAAGATTTTTTAGGTACAATATCAGCAAGGATAATGATATTGTGAAGCTATCCCAGGAGCTTGAGAATATACAAACCTATATGCAGATCCAGCAGTACCGCTTTAAAGACCGCTTTGTTTTTCATATCTATAATCACGACAATTCAGATGCAATTTATCACTGCAGAATCCCCAAGATGACCCTGCAGCCAATTGTGGAGAATGCGATTTTCCATGGATTAGAGAATAAGATTGAGCAGGGTCATATCGATATTCATATTGAAGCAGCGGAGCAGCGGATTACGATTCTGGTTACAGATGATGGAATAGGGATAGCGGACGAGACACTTCAGAAACTAAATAACAGGCTTCGCAATGTTGGTAAAAAGATTGAGTGGATTGAAGAAAAAGAAAATAATAACGGCATTGCGATGGAGAATGTGAATAACCGAATTCGTTTGCTATATGGCAATGATTACGGTATTCATGTATCCAGTACACAGGGCGTGGGGACAGAGGTTGAGATAGCACTGCCTTTGATTCTTGATAAGTGAAATGGGGATTTAGGTTGTGAGGTGAATCTGGGTGTAGCTATATCCACCTGGGCTTGCCTTTAACATCCCATGATTGCCAAATGCAGGCAATCACGGGAGGCCCGGTCTGCGCCCATATGGATATAGCTACACCCAGATTCACCGCGTTAGTTTAAAGAAGGCGTTTATTATTCAATTTCAGTTATTCTGAATTATTTAATTGCGTAGAAGGGGAGAATTATGAAAACGGAAATTCTTTCGATGCAGAATGTTTGTATTGGGGACGAAATGGCTCGTTTTGCCTTGAGGGACTTTCATCTTCAGGTATATCAGGGAGAAATGGTGAATCTTATGGGAGTATCCGGTTCTGGTAAAACTGCTTTATATTTTTATTTTATTGGAGAGGAAATACTTCGAGAGGGTAAGGTTACGTTTAACCGTCAAATATGGAAAGAACATGAACGGTTTTCGGCAATTAAGGATATCGTGTGTCTGGGACAGAAAAGTACCCTGATACCGAACCTTACGATTGCTGAAAACTTATGTATTATTACAGGAAGACGAAAAATGAAAGGTATTATCCATAAAAAGGCAATGAATTACAGGGTTAATCTTCTGCTGCAGCAATACGCCCCCGAGTTAGCACCGGATATGCTGGTCAATGAGCTAACATTGGTACAACGCCATGTCATTGAGCTGCTTCGCGCCATTGAAAATGAAGCGAAAATGGTCTTTATTGATGATGCCTTCAGTTCCCATGGGCAAATGGGAGTGCTGAGGATTCTTGAGCTGCTGAGGGTTCTGAAAGAGAGAAACATAGCGATTATCTATGCCAGCAGGAAGAGGGATCAATTAACCCAGCTTGCGGAAAGAGTCATCATCTTACGCCAAGGAAGCACGGTAAAAACCTTCTATGTTGAAAGCTATAATGAGGAGCTATGCAGAAAATGGTTGGTGGGAAATCCGGTTTTAACTGGATTTCAAAGAACATCCTACATGACGAACCAGGTTGTTTTGAGAGCCAGTAATCTAATAGGCCCAAGCTATATCAGTAATTTTAACCTGGAGGTTCACCGAGGAGAAGTAGTTGGCCTATACGATATGAATAATAGTGCGAATATAGAAGTAACAGATATGCTGGTGGGAAATATCAAGGCAGAGCAGGGGCGTATCTTATTGGATGGAAAGCATTATGCACCATTAACCATAGACGATTCCATTGCCTTTAATGTCGGCTATATCCCCAAAGACAGGGACCGCAGCGGGGTAGTTGGCTCTATGAGCTTTGCTGAGAATTTACTTCTTCCTATTATGTTGAAGATGAGTTTATTTACCATGTTTAAGAATGAGCGGGTAAATAGGTATCTGGAAAAGGAATACCTGGAGGAGATGGGAATCAAGGAGCAGGACAAGGATAAGGATGTAAGCAGCTTCGATTCCTATGTAAAAACCAATGTAATCTTTCATAAGTGGATTCTGTCAAAACCTACCCTTCTGATCTGTGA
The DNA here is from genome assembly GCA_029239235.1 of Herbinix sp. Classification (GTDB taxonomy): domain Bacteria; phylum Bacillota; class Clostridia; order Lachnospirales; family Lachnospiraceae; genus Mobilitalea. The sequence goes on along the minus strand of JAQZBD010000026.1, from coordinate 5,261 downwards.
GGAAATCTGTGAAGAAACGGATATTACTATGCGAAATATAATATATAAAGCCTTGGAGGAGTTGGCAAAGAATAAATCCGCGATATTGATTACCTCCTCTAATATAGGAGAACTAAAGGCAATTTGTGATACCATCTACGTAATGAACAGCTATGGAAACGGGGAAAGAGTAAAGGAGATCCAAAAATTCGAAGCTTACTGATACACACATATTCATCACTACCTATATGTATACAAATCGAAAAATTCTCCACTTTTTTGAAATCTACTCACATTGTTGCTCTATGCATTTTCTATTATATTAATACTATCAAATCAATCAGTTGGAAAACTCTTCGTTATACCAATTAGAAAGAAGGAAATGGTATTCTATGGAACAACAAGTTGTATTGAAAATGAAAAATATTACAAAGCGGTATCCTGGGGTAATCGCTCTTGATAATGTAAGTGTTGACTTTAAGAGTGGCGAAGTGCATGCACTCCTTGGAGAGAATGGCGCAGGCAAGTCTACTCTGATCAAGATTCTTTCCGGCGCGGTTCAAAACGACGAGGGAAGCATATGGATTAATGACAATGAGTACGATAAGATGACGCCATTGGCTTCCAGAACCAATGGAGTAGAAGTTATTTATCAGGAATATAACCTGATTAATGGCTTGACGGTAGCGGAAAATATCTGTCTTGGCAGACAGATGAACGGGTTAATTAATAAAAAGGAAATGATTCAGATAAGCCAGGAGCTCTTTGATCGTTTCAATATCGATATTAACCCAAGAGCTTATGTTAAGGAGCTGTCTACAGCTCAGCAACAGCTGGTAGAGATTACAAAGGCAATCTCAAAGGATGCTAAAATCATAGTTATGGATGAGCCGACAGCTCAGCTGACTATGTCTGAGGTTGAGAGCCTCTATGAGATGATTCGCAGTCTCAAGGAAAAGGGAAAAACAATCATCTACATCTCCCATCGACTGGATGAGCTGTTTGCTATTACCGATGCAGTAACGGTAATGAGAGACGGAACCTATGTGACAACCGTTGAAACAGCGAAAACCAACAGAGAAGAGCTCATCACCCTAATGGTTGGCCGAAAGCTGAGCGATACCTATCCAAAACGCAATTGCATTAAAAATGAAATTGTGTTGAAAGTAGAGAATGTCAGCGGCTTAAAAAATAGTGATGTATCCTTTGATTTACATAAGGGTGAAATCCTGGGAATATCTGGCTTAGTCGGAGCAGGAAGAACGGAATTAATGAGAGTTATATTTGGAGCAGACAAAAAGCTTAGCGGTAAAGTGTTCATAAACGGGAAAGAGAAAAATGCCAAGTCCCCTCAAGATATGATTAAGGCAGGAATGGGATTGATACCGGAAGATCGTAAAGAACAGGGTTGCTTTTTGAATAACTCCATCGAATGGAATATAAGTATCGGAAACATTAGAAAATTAACCTCGAACCGAATCATTGACAAGAAAAAGATCCGAAGCCAGGCTGAGAAATATAAGGATATGCTAAATATCAAAACACCGGCTCTGGAACAGAGGGTGGGATTACTAAGCGGTGGTAATCAGCAAAAGGTTGTTCTGGCAAAGGTACTAGCGATGGATTCAGATATTATCATCTTTGATGAGCCAACCAGAGGTATTGATATTGGTGCAAGGCATGAAATCTATGAGATGATGTCAAGATTAGTTGAAAATGGAAAGTCAATTATCATGGTAAGTTCTGACATGGAAGAGCTGCTTGGTATGTCTGACCGAATTATTGTAATCAGTGAAGGACGTTTAACCGGAGAGGTTTTAAAACAAGAATTTAGTCAGGAATATATTATGGCTCTTGCATCTCATGAATAGGAGGATTTTTAATAATGGAAAAAAGTAAAATACAACAAATAATAAAAAGTAATATGATGATTATCATTCTGGTACTGCTCGTAATAGTGTTCGGTCTGCTATCTCCGAACTTTCTGACAGTAAAGAACCTGATGAATATCTGTACCCAAAATGCATACTTTATTGTCGCAACGATTGGTGTAGCTCTTGTCATGATCAGCGGTGGTACAGACCTTTCTGTTGGTCAGATCTTAGCGGTAATTGGTGTTAGTATTGCAATGCTGATGCAAAGTGCTGGTTTACCTGTACCGGTTGCAATTATCTTAGGTGGTGTCATTGGTATGGCATTAGGAGCATTTAACGGATTATCAGCAAATATCTTAAAGATTCACCCTATGATTGTTACCTTAGCTACCATGGCTATTTATAAAGGTATTTCTTACACACTTTCCGGTTCAAAATCCTTCTTCGATTTTGATGAAAGCTATATTGCAATTGGACAGGGATATGTAGGTGTTGTGTCTGTTCCTATTATAATAGCAATCGTAGTAGCTTTAATCATTCATTTTATGTTAGAGAAGACTTGCTTTGGGCGCTTTATCTATGCAGTCGGCGGAAATGCTGAGACTGCACGTCTGGCAGGTATCAATGTCAGCAAGATCAAGGTTATGGTATTCGGTATCGCCGGAGTATTATATACCATTTCAACTGTAATCCTAACCTCACGTGGTGGTTCTGCCAGTTCCTCCATCGGACCTGGTGTAGAATTCGATGCTATTACAGCTTGCGTACTTGGCGGTGTATCCTTTATCGGTGGTGAAGGACGTGTAAAGGATGCGGTTGTTGGCTGCTTGATTCTTGGTATCCTTGGCAATGGTATGCAGCTCATCGGTATGGGGGTATATACACAGAATATCGTAAAAGGACTTATCCTTATGGCTTCCATCGGATATGATACCTATCAGAAGATGGCTAAGGTTAAGAAGGTTGTTGCCAAATAATATTTTCATGCTAAATAATACTTTCATATAGTAGTGTGCCACGAGAATCCCCTGCTGATTAATTTATCAGCAGGGGATTCTCATATATTAGATCGAGTGGAATAATTTAGGCTGAGAGGTAAATATGGGTGTATCTATATCCACCTGGGCTTGCCTTTAACATCCCATGATTGCTAAGTGCAGGCAATCACGGGAGGCCCGGTCTGCGCCCATATGGATATAGATACACCCATATTTACCGCGCTAGTATAATGAGAACTTTTGTTGAGCAAGTCATAACACGTAAAGTACTGCATATAAAATACGCACATGTGAATTACGGCATGTGAATTACGGCATGTGAATTACAGCACGTGAATTACGGCATGTAAATTACGGTATGTGAATTACAGCATGTGAATTACGGCATATGAATTACAACATGTGAATCGTTGCATCTGAGTCATTGCATCTGAATTATTGCATGTGAATAGGTCGTTAATTTACATGTTATTAGTAATTTAAAATGATAAAAAGTATATGACGATTTTTACTCTCTACAGGTAATCGATTAAAAAATGGATAAAAAACTTAGCCAACTGCAAATTTATTTACTTAAATAATCAAATGAACCCAAAAGGCCATAACGGTATAATAAAACCATAGAGATTAAAGTATATCAAGAGATGAGGTATCACCTATGAAAGTTAAATTTGGTATTATCGGATATGGTTTTATGGGACATGTACATGTCGAGAAGTTATTAAAGATTAAAGAGGCAGAGGTAGTAGCAGTTTGTGATAATGACCCTGCAAAATTACAGGATGCACCAGAAAATATTAAAAAATATTCAGATATGGATGAATTGCTGAAGGATGAGGAAATCAATACCGTCCTCATTGTTGTTCCAAACCATATCCATCTGGAAGCTGTTACGAAGGCAGCAAGGGCGGGAAAGCATATTCTATGCGAGAAGCCCGTAGCAATGAATGTCAAAGAGCTTGATGAAATGATTAAAGTCGTGGAAGAATGCGGTGTTAAATTTACTGTTCATCATCAAAGACGCTGGGACTGGGATTTCCGTACTGCCAAAGAGGTTTATGACAATAAATCTCTGGGAGAGGTTTATACCATACAGTCCAAGCTATTTGGATTTAACGGAAATATGCATGACTGGCATGTTTATACCGAATTCGGCGGTGGAATGCTCTTCGACTGGGGTGTGCATTTAATTGATCAAATGCTTTTCATGGTGGATAGTAAGGTGAAAACTGTCTTTGCAGATGTCCGCAACGTAGTCAATGAAGAGGTAGATGATTACTTCAAAATCCTTCTGAAGTTTGAAAATGGTATCACCGGTGAAATTGAGCTGGGAACCTACTTTCTGGCAGATAAGGAACAATGGTTTGAGCGTCACTGGTTTCTTGGCGGTAATAAGGGCAGCATGTACTGCGATGGATTTGCTCCGGAAGGAAAGATTGTACGAACAACAAAGCTTCTGACCAATGTACCTGGAAAGACCACCATGACGGCTTCCGGTCCAACCAGATCCTTTGGCCCGCCCACACCGGGGTTGATCGTTACGGAAGAACTGCCAAAGGTGGATACGGATCAGGTGATGTATTATTACAACTTCATTGAAGCCATGAAGGGTGATGAGGAGTTTGTTGTAAAGATACCGGAGGTTAGACGTGTGCTGGCTCTGATGGAAGCAATCAGAGTATCCGCTGCAACCGGTAAATCCGTAGATTTTGAATAATCGTATATCGTAGGTACTTGTAAAAAAATGCAGCAGCCTTTGGGTTTTGCAAGAGCCAAAGGTATATAGAAATAAAAGGAGGAAAAGAAAATGAGTAAGATAAAAAGATCTGTGTCGATGTATAGCCTCCAAGATCAATACGCAAGAGGCAAGATGAATCTGGAAGAGATATTTCGATTTCTAAATGAACTGGGAGCGGGAATGGAATTCATCAGCGATCAAATGATGAAGGGAACACCGGAGCCTTCCGAGGAAGTATTAGCAGAATGGGACAGATTAGTAAATAAATATCAGCCTACCTTGGTTTGTAACGATATCTTCATTAATACCTGCTTATACAAGAACCGTACCTTAACCATGAAGGAATCCACTGATTTGCTGATCAAAGAAATCAAGCTTGCACATCGCCTTGGCTTCCCGATGATTCGATTGGTGTCAAATACACCGGCAGAAATCATTGAACCGTCTCTTCCCTATGCAAAGAAGTATAATGTTGTTCTTACATTAGAAATCCATGCTGGCATGAGCTTTGATGATCCCCTCACCCAGGCATATCTTAATGTAATGAAGAAATTAAACTCTCCATATTTAGGACTTACGGTAGATACGGGAATCTTTTGCAAACGACATCCTCGTGTATCAACGAACTATTTCCGCTTCCTCGGGGCGAATGAGGAGGTTATTCAGTATATC
>JAQZBD010000252.1 GCA_029239235.1 Herbinix sp. | reverse complement strand
GATCTTAGTCCCTACATACCTGATTATAAGGGAATAACCAGTATGATCCGTGGTATATATTGGGGGTATGGTATTGATGAGGTACCACTAAAAGGAAAGGTATGGTATCCGTCTGAGGGAGGGAATTATCCGGTACTATTTATTATCCACGGGAATCATACGATGACTACGAAATCCTATCTGGGTTATGATTATCTCGGAGAATACCTATCAAGCTATGGATATGTTGTGGTCTCCGTAGATGAAGCTTTTTGCAACGCCTATATCGATTTTGGATTGTCCAATGAAAATGATGCCAGAGCTGTTTTATTACTGGAGAATATGAAATTGATGGAACGTTATAATAAAAATCAAACGTCCTTTTTATATCAGAAAATGGATTTTAATAACCTAGCCTTAGCAGGTCACTCCAGAGGGGGAGAGAGTGTAGCGACGGCTGCCCTATTTAATAGCTATCCTGTTTATCCGGAAAACGGAAATATAACCTTTGACTATAATTTTAAGATAAAGTCCTTAATCGCAATTTCTCCTACCTATGATCAATATCAACCTGCCCAGCATGAAGTGCAGGTTCAGAATATGAATTACTTGCTGATCCATGGCTCCAATGACCAGGATGTGACTAACTTTATGGGATATAGTCAGTATCATAATGTAACTTATCCGGAAGATAACAGTTATTTCAAAACATATTTATATATAACGGGTGCAAATCACGGACAATTTAATACGCAGTGGGGAAGATATGACCTTCCTTATCCATTTAAGCCCTTCTTAAATACTAAAAATCTAATGGATCCAGAAGAGCAGAGAGGTATTCTTAAGATATATACAAAGACATTTCTGGATACAACCTTGAAGAAGGATATAGCAGGCAGCAGGTTTTTTACAGACATAGAAGAATATGGTAAAGAAATTCCAGAGACCATATATATCAATAACTATCAAGATTCCTCCTTTGACCTACTATGCGGATTTGATGAAGATTCAAATATAAAACAGGGTACAAAAGATGAGGTTAACATGGAATCAGATCATCTGGTTATATGGAGAGAAGTAAAGACTCCGATTTATCAGTCAGTCAATGATTATGTGCTACAGCTGGAATGGAAGAAAACAAAGGAAGCTTATTATTTGGTAAATCTACCGGAGCATAATGCAGAAAATGGCTATTTGCAGTTTGATATCATGGATATCAATAAGGAGCTTGAAGAGGAGGAGATTCAACCCCTGGATGCAGTGATTATTCTGGAGGATTCTCATGGAAATACGAGCTCAGTAGCCATGAGAGATTATGCGACCATATATCCGCCATTACCGGTTAAGCTATTCAAACTTCAGTTCTTAACTAAATTTAATGATTATAAACAATGCTTCCAAACGGTGCGCTTATCCAGTAAGGAATTTGAGAAGAACAATGAGGAGTTTGACAGTTCGTCCATTGTTAAGATCCGTTTTGAATTCAGTGAAAATGAGAATGGAAAAATCATGATTGATAATATTGGATTCGGAAAATGATTCAAGGACCAAAAGCAAGCTTTATATTGAAATGAATAGATACACACATATTCATTGCTGCACTTTAGATACGGCTTTGGCCTTGAATCAGTAATGTTTTATGATGAAATACATGGCGATCTTTCTGGTAAATTGCAACATTATGTCGAAATGTGCATAAGATATAGTGTATAACAAAGAAAGGACCGTGAGGACATGTATAATTTCTATAGCAGCAAAGATGGTTGCATGGGTGATGAAAAAAGAGAACGCAGATGCGGTGACTTTGAATATGGCGAAGATGATCATGGCTATTATGACAATAAAGAATCCAAAGAGGATGACAATTGTAATAAGGGAAAGGAACACAATGAGGAAAAGGGCTGTGTCATTATAAATATTTATTGTGATAACTGTAAAAAGGAATCCAAGAAGGATGACGGCAAAGACAACGGGAAAAATGGTTGTAAAGATAATTATAGAGACAGCGGCAAAGAGAATCATTGTAAAGATAACTACAAGGATGGCTGCCGAGATGATTGTAAAGATAACAATAAAAAAGACAACGAACATAAGGAAGATAAAAGCTGTGTTATCATAAATATCTATTGCGATAAAAATAAATGAAAACATGGATTCCCCAGCTAGCTGGAGAGAATGGAATATGCAAATACAGAAAAAGTATATGAAAATCAACTATTACAACTGAAGCATTTTTATAAAAAGATCAGGGACTGTAAAGCCAACAGTCCCTGATTTTTTATATGGATTTCAAAATCAAGCAATAAAATAGGTGATTTATTACAAATAAATCCCAAGTATATGTGAATAATAACTAAAATAAATTGCTATTCAATCATGTCATTATTAAATAGCGACAAAATAATATTTGTTCAAATTGAAAGATAGCAGTCTTGACGTTATAATTAAAATATCTTAAGAAGATGATTGGCCAATCAGTTCTTCAGAAATAAAAATAACATTAATTTTTGAAGTGAGAGGGTAAGGTAAAATATGAAAGAAAAAGTTCAGGTATTTGGTAGATTTTTTAGTGGTATGGTACTACCGAACATCGGTGCATTTATTGCATGGGGATTGATTACCGCTATGTTTATTCCAGTGGGCTGGTTTCCAAATGAAAGTTTGGCAGCATTAGTAGATCCGATGGCTAAGTTTCTTCTTCCGCTATTGATAGCATATACCGGTGGGCACACAGTTGCAGGTGTAAGAGGTGGCGTAATCGGTTCGATTGCAACGATGGGTCTAATCGTTGGTTCCTCTGTTCCTATGTTCCTGGGTGCAATGCTGATGGGTCCTTTTAGTGGATTCATAATTAAGAAATTTGATAAGTTACTGGAAGGTAAAGTGAAAGCGGGCTTTGAAATGCTTGTTAATAACTTTTCCCTTGGTATTATAGGCATGATTTTGACAATTATTAATTTAAAAGCAATTAGTCCCATTGTGACCGCTTTAAACTCTGTTATGGAAGCAGGCGTAGGCTTCTTCGTAGATAATAAACTTCTTCCTTTAGCAAGCATCTTCATTGAGCCTGCAAAGGTATTATTCCTGAACAATGCATTAAATCATGGTATTTTAACTCCTATGGGTATGGAACAGGCCGGAGAATTAGGTAAGTCTATCTTCTTCCTGCTAGAGGCTAACCCAGGTCCCGGACTTGGTATCCTTCTGGCATGTATGATTGCTGGTAAGGGTATGGTTAAGAGCTCTGCTCCAGGAGCTATCATTATCCATTTCCTAGGTGGTATCCATGAGATTTATTTCCCATATATCCTAATGAATCCTATCTTAATTTTAGCAGCAATTGCCGGCGGTGCTAGCGGTGTGTTAACGAACGTTATCTTTGGTGGCGGTCTCGTTGGACCTGCATCACCTGGTAGTATTCTCGCAGTGTTAGCGATGATTCCAAGAGGCGGATACTTACCTGTTCTCCTTAGCGTAGTAGTCTCCGCATCAGTAGCTTGTGTTGTAGCGATTCCATTATTAAAGGTCTTTGGTAAAGAGGAAGATCTGGATGCAGTAAAAGCAAAGGTAAAAGATATGAAAGCTGCTTCCAAAGGACTTGTAACCACTGCAACGACTACAACTGCTGCTACAGCTGAAGCAACCTTAACAAAGGTTAATTCAATCGTATTTGCATGTGATGCAGGAATGGGCTCCAGCGCTATGGGTGCAACTATTCTGAAAAAGAAGTTAGCAGAAGGGGGACTTAGTGATATTAAGGTGGTTCATTCCTCTGTTTCCTCTATCCCGGCGGATGCTCAGGTTATAGTAACTCATACCTCATTAAAGGAGAGAGCTGCTCGCAGTAATCCTAGTGCGAAATTAGTTTTAATTACAAACTTCATGGCAGCGCCTGAATATGACCTATTGGTTGAAGAGCTTAAGGCTTCAAGATAATTGGCTATAGGCTTAGTTATAGCCCAAATAGTTTTACATTTAACATATACTAAGGATGCGCATGAGTCAGCAATTTATCGCTGCTACTCATGCGCATAAGTGGTGTATAAAGGTTTGACAATAACAAATTGATAAGGAGAGTGATCCTATGAATTTTACGCCACGTCTTCGACAAGTTTTACTGATACTATTGCAGGAAGATGGAATTATATCCGTAAAAAAATTAGCGGATGAAATTAAGGTCAGCAAAAGAACAGTACAAAGAGAGCTGGAATATATAGGTTCATCTTTAAATCAATACAAGGTATCACTTCAGACCAAAACCGGAATTGGTATATGGGTCATGGGTGAGAAAGAGGATAAGGATAAATTGTATGCCTTGTTAAAGGAAGAGGATACCATTGATTCCGGAGATAAGGAGGATCGCAGGAAACGGTTGATCCTTGAGATATTAAAGGACAGAACACCTAAAAAATTATATTATTATGCCAATATCTTTGATGTTAGCGAAGCCACCATCAGTAACGATATGGAGGCAGTGGGAGATTGGTTTGCAAAGTTCCAGTTGAACATTATCCGTAAGCAGGGCTATGGAGTTGCACTGGAAGGCAGCGAGAAAAATTACCGCCTGGCGGTTCGTAAATTTATTGATGAGAATACAGATAGTAAGCTGATTAAAAGGTTTAATGAAGATAATGAGCGAAATATCTTAGATATTTTGAAGGATAGAGAGGGTTCTAATATCTATTCCTTACTAAATAATGATATTTTGAACCGCGTTAATATCTGCTTTCAGAGTATTCGGGATAAGAGATTGACTAGGCTGACGGAGAATTCCTATATTGGTCTGATTCTGCATGTAACCATAGCAGTTAATCGTATTTTACAAAAGGAGTTAATTGAACCCAATGATGAATTGTTAGCCAGCCTGGTGAAAAATGATGATTATAATTTGGCTGCCCGTATCGCCAGTTCCTTGGAGGAAGAATTTCAGATTGATATTCCGGATATTGAAATTGCATATATCCTTCTTCATATACGGGGATCCAAAGTACAATATATAGATGAGGATGAAAACGAATCGGAGAACCCGTGGGAAAGGCAGGATATCCTCAGCTTTATCAATGATATGATAGATACCTATGATGGAAGCATTGCTTATGACTTAAAACTGGATGAGGAGTTCATTGCCGGTTTACTGGCTCACCTTCAGCCGACCTTTGTCAGACTACGTAATCAGATGATTATATCAAATCCATTGTTGGGACAGATAAAGGAGACTTATCC
>JAQZBD010000251.1 GCA_029239235.1 Herbinix sp. | reverse complement strand
ATTAAAAAAGATCTTCATCAAATGAGATGTTTACGAAATAAAATCTTCATTAAATAGGATCTTTAGGAAATAAGATTTTCATGAAATAAGATCTTCATCAAATAAATTTTCATAAAATAAAATCATAGGAAATCCCCTTCAAGAAATGATTAATGGTAGGTTTCTCCTTGTTATAAACATTCGTTCAATGATGTTGTTACAAGGAGATATTACTAAGGATTATGGAGGGGATTTTTTGTATTACGCTCAGAGTATAGTTCATGAAAACTTTAGAAACGTCATAGTTATTTTCTGTGCAAACAGAGTAAGAACATGTTATACTTAGGATGTTATTTAAAATGTAGGATGGAGTAGGTGAACAATAGTGAGACTGAAGGATAGGCTATTAACAGCATTTTTTATCATGATAGCAATGCCAATTATATTGCTTTCCGTAGCAGCGGGTACCATTGTTAATTTACAGATGAATTCTATTCAAGAATCCTATGATGTTGATGCTGACACAATTCAAATAATAACAAATCCCATTCAGATTTTGAATCGCCTGACCAGAGGGACCTATAATGAAATCAAGCTAGCCGCTCTGAAAACGCCTCAGATGCTTGAGGATAAGGCCTATATTAATAAATGGAATGAAGAACTTAAGGACAAGTACTCCTTTATAATCGTCCGGAAAAATCAAGAAATCATCTATACTGGGAATAAGGATAAACTGACTATAATATCCGATGATCTACAAGCGTTCGGGGTATATAATACGGATGTTGATGGCGGAATGTATGTCGGTGGTAAGAATCCATTTTTAGTCAAGGCGCAGGACTTCTATTTTACGGATGGAGCGGAAGGAACTATTTTTGTAATTACTGATTTGAACACGTTGGTTCCCCAGATCAAATCACTGGTTAAACAGAGTGTAATCTCTTTCTTGATAATCCTTTGTTTCACAGCGATTCTATTGATGTATTGGATTTATCGAAGTATTATTCTACCGCTGAATATATTAAGGGTTGCTATGAATCAGATCAAAGATGGAGATTTGGATTTTTCGGTACAGCCCATGAGTAGCGATGAAATAGGTCAGCTTTGTGATGACTTTGAGGAAATGAGAATTCGGTTAAAGGAACTAATTGATAGCAGACTTCAATATGAAGAGGATATTAAGGAGCTAATCAGTAATATATCCCATGATCTAAAAACTCCACTGACTGCGATTAAAGGTTACGCAGAGGGCCTTGTGGACGGAGTGGCAGTTACACCGGAGAAACAGGAAAAATACTTAAAAACAATTTTAATGAAGGCAAACGATATGTCCACCTTGGTGGATGAATTATCTTTCTATAGCAAGATAGATTGTAATACCATGCCTTATTCTTTTAAGGAAATTAATTTACGGGATTACTTTGATGATTGTATTGAGGATTTGAGCTTAGATCTTGAGGTTAAGAATATTGATATTCGGTACGATAACCAAATAGAGGATTCCGTTGAAGTGGTGGCGGATGCGGAGCAGTTAAAGAGAGTAATTAATAATATTGTAGGAAATGCCGTAAAATATTTGGATAAACAAAAGGGTATTCTGCAAATTCGCATTCATGATATTGGAACATTTGTAAAGGTTGAGATAGAGGATAATGGAGCTGGAATACCGAAAACAGATATTCCATTTATCTTTGACCGATTTTATCGGGCAGATGCTTCCCGAAACTCGAAAAAAGGTGGGAGCGGGTTGGGTCTTGCCATATCAAAGAAAATAATTGAAGACCATGCTGGAAAAATTTGGGCAGAAAGTGTAATTGGGCAAGGAACCACAATTATTTTCACCCTGAAAAAGAACGAAAAGTTGGATGGAAAAAGAAACATGGAGAAATAAGGAGAGAGTCCTGTGAGATAAAAAGGCTTCAAAGAAAAGAAATTCATAGGATGAGGAATTTTTCTTAAGAGGCTTGGAAGTTCAGAAAGGAAGGGAAAGGAGTTATGAATATGAGTAGGTTATTAATTGTCGAAGACGAAGTAGCAATTGCGGAGTTGGAAAAAGACTATCTTGAATTAAGTGGTTTCGAAGTTGAAGTGGAGACAGCAGGAGATGTAGGGGCAAGGAGGGCACTATCAGAGGAATTTGATTTAGTGATTCTTGACTTGATGCTTCCGAATATGGATGGCTTTGAAATCTGTAAAAAAATTCGTGAGGTAAAGAACATTCCGATTATCATGGTATCTGCCAAGAAGGATGATATCGATAAGATACGTGGTCTTGGGCTGGGAGCTGATGACTATATGACAAAACCTTTTAGCCCCAGTGAACTGGTAGCCCGTGTGAAGGCGCATCTTGCCAGATATGATCGATTGATTGGCTCCGGTGTGAAGGAAAATGAAATGATAGAAATTCGTGGATTAAAGATCGACAAGACAGCACGTAGAGTATTCTTAAACGCGGAAGAGAAGATCTTTACAACAAAGGAATTTGATCTTCTTACCTTCCTTGCAGAAAATCCGAATCATGTATATACGAAGGATGAACTTTTCCGAGAAATATGGGATATGGAATCCGTTGGTGATATCGCAACCGTTACGGTTCATATAAAAAAGATTAGGGAGAAGATCGAGTACAACACCTCAAAGCCACAATACATTGAAACCATCTGGGGTGTAGGATATCGATTTAAGGTATAATAGAATATAATAAAAATATACAATATATGAGGTGGAAGCAAATGAACCGCAATTATAATCAAATGGCCTTAGCACTTAAGGCGCTTTCTGATCCGAATCGTTTGGTGATTATTGATTATTTGGTGGAAGGGGAGCAGTGTGCCTGTAAAATACTAGAGCAATTGCATATTACGCAGCCAACGTTGTCTCATCATATGAGAATCCTTTGTGAAACAGACTTGGTACATTGCCGTAGAGAAGGAAAATGGATGCATTATTCCTTGAATGGGGTAAAGTTTCAAGAACTGAGGGAACTACTGGAGCCATATTCAGCCACGGAATATGCATCGGATGCAGGCTGTTGTTCATAAAATTGATTTGGTAATTTAGACCGGTGAGCGGAACAAAGATGGAACGTTAAGAAAAAAATAGAGTTCGGGATTTCCTCAAAGATGATTAGAAAGAGGAATTTCCCGAACTTTTTTATACAACATATTGACAATCGTCAATGTAATGCATATAATAATTATAAATAGATGGATATCAATATGTAAAGGACGGGTTCAAATGAAAGTAGTATGGGATTTTTTTCAATATCAAGTACTAGGGATGACCTGGTTAAATGATTTAATAGGAAAAGGCTTGAACGCATTGGGGGTAAATCTCGAGCATTGGTTGGGAGCCAGCCTTCAGTTTTTTCTCTACGACACGGTGAAAATAGTAGTTTTGTTGTCAGTATTAATCTTCTTCATTTCGTATATTCAAAGCTTTTTTCCTCCGGAACGTACCAAGAAAATTCTCGGTAAATTTCATGGGGTAAAGGCCAATGCGCTTAGTGCATTGCTGGGTACGGTAACACCTTTTTGCAGCTGCTCCTCCATACCGTTATTTATTGGGTTTACGAATGCAGGACTGCCGTTGGGAGTAACTTTTTCCTTTTTGATTTCCTCCCCATTAGTAGATTTGGGTGCATTGGTACTGCTTATGAGTGTATTTGGTCCCAAAATTGCAGTTGCGTATGTGGTAGTGGGATTAATCCTAGCAGTAGCCGGGGGAACCTTAATAGAGAAGCTGCATATGGAGCAGTATGTTGAGAAGTTTGTAAAAACAGCAACGAATATTGATCTAGAAGCGCCACAACTATCCAGGAAGGAGCGTATGTCTTATGCCGCAGAGCAGGTGAAGGCTACGGTAAAAAAGGTATTTTTCTATGTGCTGATTGGCGTAGGAATTGGAGCGGTGATACATAATCTAATACCGCAAGAAATCATCCAAGCGATTTTAGGGAAGGGTAATCCGTTCTCCGTATTAATCGCAACGGTTGTGGGAATACCCATGTATGCGGATATATTTGGAACGATTCCCATTGCAGAAGCACTCTATTTAAAGGGGGTCGGCGTTGGAACCATTCTAGCCTTTATGATGGCAGTTACCGCTTTAAGCTTACCGTCCATCATAATGTTGAAAAGAGTGGTAAAGATGAAACTCTTGATTGGTTTTGTTGGAATTGTATCCATAGGAATTATGATCATCGGGTATTTATTTAATGCATTCCATTTTCTGTTAGTATAAAAGCAAGGGCTTATTATAAGAGAGAATAAAGGGTAAGTATCGGTTATAAATTGTTAATTTTATATAGGAGGATAATAAGATGGGACTATTCAGTAAAAAAGAAGCCAAAACCTGCTGTTGCGGGGATGTGGAAACCCTCATTGCAAAGGAGAACAAGGAGGGTGTTACAAAGGACAGTGATTGTGGTTGTGGCAGTGGCTGCGCTTGTGGTAATGGTTCTACGAAAGAAATAACGAGTGAACAAGGAACGGTAATAAAAATACTTGGTTCCGGTTGTAAGAATTGTATTACACTGGCAGATAATGTGAAGAAAGCTTTAGTGGAGATGAAATTAGAAGCAACGATCGAAAAGGTAACAGATTTTGCTGATATTACAGGTTATGGAGTGATGTCAACACCGGCGCTTGTCGTGAATGAAAAAGTTGTATCCTACGGTAAGGTGTTAAAACCGCAGGAGGTTATTAAAATTCTTGAAAAGGTGGTGCAATAATATGAGTGAGTCATCCTGTTGCTGTAGCGGAAATGATTGCTGCGGATCCAAACAAGAGAGAAAGCAACTAGTAATTGATTTTCTATATCTGGATTTGAGTGTCTGTGCAAGGTGTCAAGGAACGGATGAGAGCTTGGAGGATGCAATCAAGGAAGTGGCAGTTGTATTACAGGCAGCTGGGTTTGATTTGGTTGTGAATAAGATTAATATTACCTCCAAGGAATTAGCAATCAAATATCAATTTTTAAGCTCACCTACCATTCGTATAAACGGCCGTGACATTGCTATGGAAGTAAAGGAAACGGTGTGTGAAGATTGTGGTGATCTGTGTGGTGATGATAGCGTAGATTGCAGAGTTTGGACCTATGAAGGTACCGACTATAATGTACCACCAAAAGCATTTATTATAAATGCTATTCTAAAGGCGGTATATTCGGGGACATTAGAGCCAGAGAAGGAAAGCAAGGAATAAATTACAATGTATTGACTATTAATTAACGAAGTGCTAAAATTATCCTAGCCAATTCAAAAGGATCCTGATGGAAAGGCATAGGAAACAATATGAAAGAAACTATTCTGAAAGCGACGAAAAGAAGCACAAGATGGTAGAATATTGCTCATACATATCCCTATGCCAACACGGCATAGGGATTTTTTGTAGGTAACGAGAAACAATAGAAATCTTAAAAATGGAGGAGTATCCTCCGAAAAGAAGGGGACTTGGGATGGAAACTAGAGTTGCATTAATCGGTATTATCGTAGAGGATATGGAAGCGGTGGAGAGACTTAATAGCCTTCTTCATGACTACAATCAGTATATCATTGGTAGAATGGGATTACCTTATATATGGTTTGGGGGTCTATAAGTCAGTAACTAATTTAGACTACCTAAATTCTGACTTGTGACACCGATCAAATTTATTTGTTTAACAATATGAAATGGAGGATTTAGAATGAAAAAGATAAGCTTAATCGCAATAGTTGCACTATGCATCGTAGTTATGACGGCCTGTGCCAAGGAAGGGAAGGACACAGCCAATGATATAAAGGTAACCGAGGCTGCGGAGCCGACCATTACTCCAGCGGAGGAAGAAGATTCCGATTCAGTGGTTCCTACTACAGAAGCAACGAATACTACAAATGAAACAGTAAAAGATAAGATGGACATTAAAATTGCAGCTTTAAAAGGGCCCACTGCAATCGGAATGGTAAAAGTCATGGAGGATGCTGAAGCTGGGATAACTGCAAATAATTATAACTTTACAATCGCAGGAGCAGCAGATGAAATCAGCACTGGGTTAATCAAGGGTGAATTTGATATTGCAGCAATTCCTTGTAACCTGGCCTCTGTATTATATAATAAAACAGAGGGAAAGATTAAAATGGCAGGGATCAATACCCTTGGGGTTCTCTATATCGTTGAGACAGGAGATAGCATTAAGTCAGTGGAGGATTTAAAAGGTAAAACAATATACTCTACCGGTCTTGGTACAACACCTCAGTACACTTTAAATTACCTTTTATCGGCCTACGGAATCGACCCAGAGAAGGATGTGACCATTGAATACAAAACAGAAGCAACGGAGGTTGCAGTCATGCTAGGTGAAGCAACGGATGCAATCGCAATGCTGCCTCAACCCTATGTAACAACGGTTATGATGAGTAATGATAAGGTTCATACTGCACTTAATGTAGCAGAGGAATGGGATAAGGTTAGTACGGATGGAAGCAGTGTAGTAACCGGTGTCGTGGTAGTAAGAAGTGAGTTTTTGGAACAAAACAAAGAAGCCTTTGATGCATTTATGGCGGAATATACGGACTCCGCGGCATTCGTGAATGAGAACCTTGACGAAGCTTCAGCCATGGTGGAGAAGTTTGATATCTTTAAAGCTGCTCCAATGAAGAAGGCAATTCCTTATTGTAACATTACTTTAATACAAGGGGAGGAGATGAAAGAAAAGGTAAGCGGATATTTGACAGCCCTTTTCAATCAGAACCCACAATCCGTAGGAGGAAAGCTTCCTTTGGAGGATTTTTATTACCTGCAGTAAGATAATTATATCGTTAAGAATAAGGAAACGGTATACGAATCAATTATGATTATATAAAAAATAGAATTTACCGAAAGTTGTCAGAGAAGAAAAGTAGGAAGGATGCAGGCATATGGCAGATATCAAACAGACCTTTTTTAAACGCGATAGTAAAAAATTATTTGTAATCTTCTTCTGGCTCCTTATATGGGAACTTCTAAGTCTGCGCTTTAAAATTGTATTGGCATCTCCGATTGCAGTACTAGAAACCTTGCTGGGGCTTATCATTCACCTTGATTTTTGGCAGACCATATTATTTTCATCACTTCGCATTGTATTCGGTTTCCTTCTGGCGTTAATTATGGGAATACTATTAGCGGTAGGTTCCTACCGGAGCAGTATGATAAGCGAGTTGGTATCCCCGTTGATGAGGATAATTAAAGCAATGCCGGTGGCTTCCTTTATCATTCTTGCCTTAATGTGGATTAATACGAAAAATCTATCCGTATTAATCTCGTTTTTGATGGTGGTCCCTATGATTTATGCCAATGTCCTTCAAGGGCTGAAGGCCACCGACCATAAATTGCTGCAGATGGCAGAGGTGTTTCACCTTAGCCGCTTAAAAAAGGTGGTGGCGATCTATATACCCTCGGTAACACCATACTTTCTTTCTGCAGTATCTGTTGGCATGGGCTTCTCATGGAAAGCGGGCATTGCCGCTGAAGTAATCGGTACGCCATCCGGCTCCATCGGAGAACGCCTTTACGAAGCGAAACTCTATTGGATGACAAGAGAACTCTTTGCCTGGACCGTTGTAATCATAATTATTAGTGTGTTGTTTGAACGATTGGTAATGTTGTTGCTTCGTCCCATACATACAGGGAAGGGAGAGTTAAATGGAAGTACGATTAATCCACCTGTCAAAGCAGTTTAATGAAAAAGTATTATTCAAGGATTTAAATATCTCGTTTCAGGAAGGCAGGATAAATTGTCTTATGGGTGCCTCCGGAATTGGGAAAACCACGTTAATTAATATTTTAATGGGCTTCGTGAAACAGGATGCAGGTGAGGTCCAGGGGATAAAGGGAAGAAGGGTATCCGCTGTATTTCAAGAGGATAGGTTAATTGAGCACTGGGACGCATTGAAGAATGTGAAACTGGTATGTGAGAAGAATATATCCATAGAACAGATAAAACAGGATTTATA
>JAQZBD010000250.1 GCA_029239235.1 Herbinix sp. | reverse complement strand
ACCTTTGCCATTGGCTCATTGCGTTTACCAAGAATGCTTTCCGGCTTATTAGTAGGAATTGCATTTGGCATAGCGGGCAATACCTTTCAGACTATGCTGCGAAATCCACTGGCTAGTCCGGATATTATAGGTGTAACCTCCGGTTCCAGTGTGGCTGCTGTATTTTGTATTCTTATCCTTAAGATCAGCGGAAATACCGTATCTATTGTTGCTGTAATCAGCGGACTATTAGTTGCTGCCTTACTTTATACCCTTTCCAGAGGAGGAAGCTTTTCCGGAGGCAGACTGATTCTGATTGGAATTGGTATACAGGCTATGCTAAATGCGATCATATCCTACTTATTATTACGTGCCAACCAATATGATGTACCTGCGGCTCTCAGATGGCTGAGCGGCAGCTTAAACGGAAGAAAGATGGATGATATTCCGGGACTTTTTCTGATTGTAGCAATCTTTGGCTGTATCATAGTTGTGCTGGGAAATCACCTTCGTATTTTGGAACTGGGTGAGCAATCAGCTATTTCCCTTGGATTAAGAACCGATGTAGTGCGTTTGTTATTAGTGCTTGCTTCTGTATTTTTAATTGCTTTCGCAACCGCAGTTACCGGACCGGTTGCTTTTGTAGCATTTCTTGCCGGTCCGATTGCCGGAAAGCTAGTTGGAGCGGGAGCTCCCACTGCAATTCCTTCCGGTCTGGTTGGGGCATCTCTGGTGTTGGCAGCCGATATTATAGGGCAGTTTGCCTTTGATATTCGTTTTCCTGTTGGTATTATCACCGGAATTCTGGGTGCACCCTATCTGTTATTTTTATTAATACGCATGAATCGGACAGGAGGAACAGTATGAGTAACATAAAGCAGTTATCAACTAGAAATATAGTTGCCGGATATGATAAGAAAATAATCATCAATGGCATTGATCTGGCAGTCCCCAATCATAAAATCAGTGTTATTATTGGTGCGAATGCCAGTGGAAAATCCACCTTGCTTAAAACCATGGCAAGACTGATTAAGCCTATCTCCGGTGAAATCGTTTTAGACGACAAGAAGATCGGTGCAATCCCTTCCAAGCAACTAGCGCAGGTTCTGGGCTTACTGCCTCAATCTCCGGTGGTTCCCGAAGGAATTACCGTATCTGATTTAGTGGCGAGAGGAAGATTTCCTTATCAAACCTTACTAAAAGGGATGGGAAAAAAAGATTACGAGGCGGTGGAAGAGGCTCTGCATATCATGGGCATTACAGAGCTTGCGAATCGAAGCGTAGATGAGCTGTCAGGCGGTCAGCGCCAGAGAGTTTGGATTGCTATGGCTCTTGCACAGCAGACGGATATCCTTTTACTGGATGAGCCAACTACCTTTTTGGATATTACCTATCAGATCGAGATTCTTGATTTGTTGACGGATTTAAACCGCAAACGGGGGACAACGATTGCTATGGTGCTGCATGACATCAACCTGTCCGCCCGATATGCAGATTATATCTTTGCTGTAAGTAAGGGGGATCTTGTAGCGCAGGGTACACCCGGGGAGGTAATTACGGAGGAATTAATTAAGCAGGTCTTCGGGCTGAACTGTGCGGTAATTAAAGATCCCGTATCCGATTCACCCTTCATCGTACCTAAGGGAAGATATCATGTAGGCTAAAGATTTAGCACATAAACACCCACGTTTAAATAATAGGCAATTAATAGCCATATCAAATAAGGTATCATAAGATATGCGGCAGCTTTATTTATCTTAAAGAAAAACATTAATGTCAAAGCCACAAGAAAGATTAATAAGGCTAGGACAAGAACTGCGGCGCCATAAGCAGAAAAGCGGAAGAACACGATGCTCCAGCTAAAATTTACTAACAGCTGAGCGGCGTAAGTAAATAATGCATTTCTTTTATCTTCCGGACTGGAAGGTGTTATGTATACGAGGTATGCGGCTATGCCCATAAGAATATAAAGAATGGGCCATATCACTCCAAAGAGCCAGCCGGGAGGAGAATAGGGAGGTAGTTCTAAGGAACGATAGATTTCTCCTGAATTTCCTGAAAGAATACTGGATAAAAACCCTAAGAGTAAAGCGATACCGGCACTGATAAAGGCGCCCTGAATATTAAATTTTTTCATACTATCTTAGCTCCATATGATTTTACTATAGTTTATGCGTTCGTTGTGGATACATGCATATTCCATACGAGTCTTAAATATCATAGTTTCTATCTAATTATTTGAGGATATGTGATAACAAAACTGCTAGTCTGGTATTATACTGGACTGGCTATTTTTATATAGAACGGACAAAAATGATTGCAATATTTTATTCGCAGGAATAGGGCTTATCTTATCAATGTAGTTGATTTCGAAAAACAGATATGATATGATTTATAAAATGGCGTATATTGTATACATAGAATCCGAAAGGGTTCTAGTGGAAATTATTATGCAGCAAATGTATTCAATAAGCTAGTTGCTTGGAGGCGAAGATGAATAACCGGGGGAACTCAAATTTAGGTGATGAAATCCGTAATATTGTTCAGGATGCAGTGAGCAATGGGGATTTTAATAGATTAAACCGTGATATCGGGAATGTTGTCAATGGTGCTCTCGACGAGGTTAAGAAATCAATCGGTCGTGGCCGTGACGGGCAACAGAATAATAAACAGAATAATGTGAACTGGAAGGTAAGCGGCGATCCAAATAGTCAGAATGGCAATGCGAATTCAGGCGAGACTGACCGTAATCGTCAAAGGAATCAGTATGACTCTCAATACCGGAAGGCTCAGGATGCATATAATCAGAATTATAACAATAATTCAAGGAACTATAATAAAAGAAACTATAACACTGGCAATTATAATACAGGAAATTCAAATACAGGCTATAATAATTCAGGCTATCGTAATACAACAAATTATAATACGAATCAACCGACTACCAGGCCGGCAAAATATACGGTACCGGTGGGACAAGTTGCCGGAACCCTGTTCACTGTTTTCGGTGCCCTTGGAAGTACCGCTTTTGGTATAGCTGCCGGTGTACTGGCTTTAATCGGATATGTGATTGGAAATAGTGTTTTATTCCCCATTATTTCCTTGGGACTGCTGCCTTGTTTTCTTGTCTGCTTAGGTCTATCCATCAATGGAGGCAGAATCCGCAAGAGATTAAAAAGATATCAACGATATATTACGCAGATGCGTGGTCGTACGTATTGTTTGATAAAGGATTTTTCTGCAGCTACCGGGCGAAATGAAAAATATACAATAAAAGATGTTCAGAAGATGATTGCCATCGGTATGTTTCCGGAAGGTCATCTTGATGATAAAAAGACCTGCTTTATGTTAAACGGTGAGAGTTACCAACAGTATCTTAATTTACAGGAAAATATGAGAACCAAGACCATGGAGGAAGCAGTAAATGCAAAAGAACAATCCATGGGACAAGGTCAGGCGAAAGGAAATACGAAGGATAATCTCGATCCGGTCATGAGAAAAGCAATTGAAGAAGGCCGTCAATTCGTGCAGAAGATTCGCAATGCAAATAATGCAATACCGGGAGAAGAGATCTCACGAAAGCTTGACAGACTGGAAACCGTCACCGGTAAAATCTATGATTATGTAGAGACTCGTCCGGAAAAGTTCCCGGAAATCAAGAAATTCACAGAGTACTTCCTGCCAACAACCTTAAAGCTGTTGGATGCATATAAGGATTTAGATGCTCAGCCAGTGGCAGGTGAGAATATCTTAACTGCGAAAAAGGAAATAGAGGACACGATGGATACCATTAATCTTGCCTTCGAGAATTTGTTGGATGGCCTCTTTGAGGATGCTGCAATGGATATCTCAACGGATATCTCAGTGTTGCAAACCATGTTCGCTCAGGAAGGGCTGACTGAAAAAAATATTAGAAAATAAATAATAGAAATAATAATAGTAAATAAATGATAGAAAATAAATAATAGAAAACGGGGGAATAACAATGAATAATGAAGTACCTACCTTAACCTTTGAACCATTTAAAGACGATGTGTCATTGAAAAGTGAATTATTTACGGACTTGGCAAATAAGGAAAATGCTCCGTTAGAAAAGCCTGCATTTGATGAAAGTACTCTGACACCGGAAGAGAAGAAGATGGTGGATAATTTTGCAGAACAAATTGATTTGACCAAATCCAGCCAGATTCTACAGTACGGTGTAGGAGCTCAGAAAAAAATAGCTGACTTCTCAGAATCCGCCCTTAACAATGTTAAGACAAAGGATCTTGGCGAAATCGGAGAGATGCTTACGAGTGTCGTAACAGAATTAAAAGGCTTTGGAGACGAAGAAGAGGAGAAGGGCTTTCTCGGATTTTTCAAGAAAACTTCTAATAAGCTGACTGCTTTAAAGGCAAAATATGACAAGGCAGAGGTTAATGTTAATAAAATTATTGAAGCCTTAGAAACAAATCAAATTCAATTGCTCAAAGATATTGCAATGCTGGATAAGATGTATGAGTTAAATAAAACCTATTTTAAAGAGCTTTCCATGTATATTCTGGCCGGTAAAAAGAAGTTGGCTAAGGTTCTGGCAGAAGATCTACCGGTACTTGCACAGAAGGCCGCAGCCAGCGGACTGCCGGAGGATGCTCAGGCGGTGAATGATCTGACAGCTATCTGCAATCGTTTTGAAAAGAAGATTCATGATTTGGAATTAACAAGAATCATTTCGATACAAATGGCTCCACAGATTCGTCTGGTGCAGGGTAATGATACTTTGATGGCGGAAAAGATTCAATCCACTATTGTTAATACAATTCCGCTTTGGAAGAGCCAGATGGTGTTGGCAATGGGTGTTACTCATTCTACCCAGGCAGCAAGAGCGCAAAAGGAAGTAACGGATATGACCAATGAGCTGCTTAGAAAAAATGCGGAGACGCTCAAATTGGCAACGATAGAAACTGCTAAGGAATCTGAAAGAGGAATTGTTGATATTGAGACCCTGCGTGTAACCAACGAATCCTTGATTTCAACTCTCGATGAAGTTCTTCGCATCCAAACTGAAGGACGCCAGAAGAGAAAAGAAGCAGAAGTAGAGCTGAACCGGATTGAGGTAGAGCTGAAAAACAAACTCTTAGAGATGAGAGGTTAAGAAGATGGATAGGAATAAAGGAGATGTTTTGTAACACCTCCTTTATTAATTTAAATGCTTTATTATTTAAATGCTTTATTATTTAAATGCTTTATTATTTAAATGCTTTATTATTTAAATGCTTTATTATTTAAATGCTTTATTATT
>JAQZBD010000249.1 GCA_029239235.1 Herbinix sp. | reverse complement strand
AGAAGGATAAATTCCCTTTTTGACTCCTAAATATAAATAATATAAAAGGCCTCCGACTTCTGTCTCGTTGACGGGTTCGTACATTAAGCCTGTTAAGGGTAGATTAGCTAAAAGCATGCCAAAGGCGATAGGCAATAGAAGTAAGGGTTCAAATTTTTTACCGATTGCGAAATAAATTAGTACAAAGGATATAAGTATCATCAGCAAAGACTGCCAGGTCATTGCCGCAAAACCGGAATTCTTCAATAAATTCATCAATGAATCACTAAACACAATAATCCTCCTTTAATGTTGTAATGTACTGTTCATATTATGAGTTAAAATTTTGATAATCGGAGTGTCTGTTTACTCTCTTTTCAAAAGCGATAATAGTTATAGAAAAGATACGTATTGTAACCCAAAGTAAGCCAAGAACAGCAAAAACTACTGACATACAGAATAATGTTCACCTCCTTGTCGAAGAAGCATTTAATTGCATTATATTAACTTGCTAAAGCAAATAGGTAATAAAAAAGAGAACTCCAAAAAAAGAAGCTCTCCACCCTATAAGCCAAAACTTGAAACAGTTTATCACTGCCAACCGGATAATACTCATCCAAATTATAACACAGGAGTTCTTGATTGTCAATATTTTAACGATATTTCGTGGGAAAACTGACGAGTGAATTTCTAAAGATTACCGGGCATATAAACTTCAAAAAAGAATCAATATTACGAACAAAACGAGCAGATAAAAGTATGATCAGGAGATGTCATTAGTAATTGACATTACACATATTTTTTTGATAACATGGTAAAGGTATTTAGCATATGAGCTCTATGAGCAGAAAATGAAATAAAAAAGGTTTTGAAAATATAAGGGATGAGGCCGAAATAGGGAGGATATATGAAAAATGTTATTATTATAGGTGTTTCGGGTGGTTCTGCATCCGGCAAGACCACGGTCGCAAATCGAATCAAGGAAGCTTGCAAGGACAGCGTGGAATTGTTAAGCCATGATTTTTATTATAAGCAGTATGATCATTTGACCTTTGAGGAAAGAACGAAATTGAATTATGATCATCCATCAGCCTTTGATACGGAGCTTTTGATCAATGATATTAAGCAGCTGAAACAGATGAAGCCGATTGACAGACCGGTATATTCATTCACAGAGAATAACAGATTAAAGGAAACCGTCCGGGTAAATCCTGCTAAAGTAATTGTAGTTGAGGGATTTATGATTTTTGAGAATGCGGAGCTAAGAGATCTGATGGACATTAAGATCTTTGTGGATACAGATGCGGATGAGAGGTTGATACGCCGTATTATCAGGGATGTTCATGAGAGGGGAAGAAGCCTGGAATCGGTTATTGCACAGTACACGAATACGGTTAAGCCGATGCATGAGCTGTTTGTTGAGCCATATAAAAAGTATGCGGATATCATTGTACCAAGAGGCGGACTAAACGAAATTGCTATTGATATGCTAATTCATAGAATCAAGGCATTATCCATGGAGGATTAGCCTTATAAGATATTATTTTCAGTCGTATTAAATTAGGCAATAAATCCGAGTGGATCTCTTATTCATATCCCCCTTACTTTGAGCAATAGAGTTCGCAAGCAACCATATGTTGAAGAAGGTAAGGGGGAGTTATAGATCGGGAAAATCATCTTCAGGTAAATTTTTTCTTGAAGAAAAAAACCGAAAGCACATACGACAAGACGTAAATTACAATGAGCGCAAGGGCTGCAAGACCAATGCAGAGTTCAAAATTATCAACAACAAACATTGAGATGGCATTTTCGTTACTACTAGACCAAAAACCCAGAAGTAAAATAATTCCCATCAGCACCAACATAATAACAAATCCGGCATTGACTCCCAAGGAATAATTTGGCGGCAGAATTAAGGCTACAAATAAAAGAGTTACTCCAAAGCTAGCAAAAGCAGCAAAGACATAGAATCCATATGCATATACCGGGAAATGAAGGTAGGAAATTGTATTTACAACGAGTGATATAACTAGCCCCATAACAGATAAAAGTGTCGCAAATCCATATCTGCTGCTGACAATTTGTGATTTTGAAATAGGAAGGGAGATAGCATATTTGCTCCAGTTCCATTGTTCATCGCAGGTTGCCAGAGAAATTATAATAGACATAATTTCTAGAGGGAGGAGCAGAAAGCTAATAAACAATGCACCCTTATCTTCAAGTACAATCATCATCGCCGCAATGATAGTAATATCTAAAATCAGGCGGGTCATGCCATACTTTTTTTTAACCGTCAGGAAATCCTTTGCAAACAATCCGTTCATAGTTGTTCCCCCTTTATATAAAGCAGCATAATATCATCAATTGCCGCAGTTTCCACAATTGCATCCGGGTATTTTTTTGTGGCTATGCCACGATCTTTCACAAGCACTTTATATTGATAATCTTCCTTTCTATAAGCAATAATCTCTGTTTTATCCAAATTGTCGAATACTGCGGCTCGGCAGCTGACAACACCATAATTATCAATTAAATCATCTTTGGAGCAGCTAAAAAGTAAATTTCCTTCATGGATAAAGGTTATATAGTCCGCAATTTTCTCCAAATCACTTGTAATATGTGATGAAAAAAGTACGGAATGGTTTTCATCTTGAACGAAATCAGTTAAAATTTCCAGGACATCATCTCTTACAATTGGGTCAAGCCCGCTAGTTGCCTCATCTAAAATTAAGAAGTCTGCCTTATGGGAGAGCGCTACGGCAAACGCTAATTTAACTTTCATTCCCTTTGAAAAATCTTTGATCTTTTTACTGTCAGGAAGCTGAAATTGCTTCAAATAGTTACGATATGCAGGCCAATCCCAATTAGAATAAATGCCGGACATGTACCATCCAATTTCTATTGGAGTGAAGATTTCAGGAAAGTGGTTTTCATCAAAGACAATGCCTATTTTGTCCTTTATTTCAATTTCATTTGTGATATGATCTTTGTTAAAAATCAGGATCTGTCCCTTGGTATTCTGCACTTCATTTAAAATACAATTAATCGTGGTTGATTTGCCAGCTCCATTTTCACCGATAAGACCCATGATTACACCATGGGGAATAGTAAAGCTCAAGTTGTGAAGAACAAAATCACCATAGTCTTTTGTGAGGTTCTTGACCTCCAATATGTTATTATTCATTTAACTATCCTCCAGATATAAAAGTGTGAGTAGCTCGTTTAACTTTTCAACATCTATACCGCTAGCACGAGCAATTTCGATTGCTCTTGTAAAGTGTTCCTCTATCTTTTTTTGCTGTTCTTCCAGATAGAAATCCTGATTTTGTACTGACACAAAGCAGCCTTTGCCGGCTGTCGTTTCAATAAATCCATCCTCTTGCAAATTTGCATACGCTTTTTGTACGGTCAGAACGCTTATTTTCAGCGATTTTGCCAACGAGCGTACAGAGGGAATGGCCTCTCCTGATTTTAATTCACCACTCATAATAGAAGCTTTAATTTGCGATGAAATTTGCTCATATAAGGGGCGACTTGCATGATTGCTCACTACAATCTCCAAAATATCACCACCATTCTGTATTATACTGTATTGTGCGAACAAATACAGTATAATACGGTGCGGTGTGGATGTCAACAAAAGGAATGGTTGATTTTGTAAAAAATAAAAACAGCACCTCAATTTGGGTGCTGCTTAAGAGATTCTTATTTGTGGGAATGAATTTATTTATTTGATTTTAACACATTTCCGATTAACTTTAAGCTAATCTTCTCGCCAGTATATAGGATCAATCCCTTATAAATTCTTGCAGACAGCATGATAATCAGCAAGGAGAATACAGCTAAAATCAGTAAGGATACAATTCCCTGCATATATCCAATGGTACCGGTAATCAGTTCAGACGGAATGCAGAAGGGTATCGTAAAGGGAATATACCGGATCACAGTGGTCATAGTATCGTTTTCCAAAACCGGCGCTAAGTAGCAAACGAGCCAACTGATTAGTACAGGGAAGACGATAATTGCCTGTGCCGAGGAAGTGTCCTCGGGCTTTGATACTAAACAGCCTGCCATACCTGCTATGACACAAAAGAATAAAAAGCCTATGCAAAATACAATGATGGCTAAGACAATAGAAGGTAAGGTCATAGCTGTTTCACCGATATTATCCCGTAAAAAGTTTATAATAGTGATAACAGAGTTCTCATATCCTGGATATATCTGCTGAGCTACTATATTACCGCCATACAAACCAATTGCACCGCAGACAATCCATAGGACAAACTGCATGACTGCCATCGTAGTAACCGCTAGAACCTTACCTGAGATTAAAGCGTAGGGATGAATGGAGGTAAGCAGAGTTTCTACCAGCCTAGAGGTCTTTTCTATGGAGACTGATTTACTTACAGTCTGCCCATATAGGATAAGCATCATATATAGGATAAGTCCGAAGACCATAGGAGCAATCATTCTAATAACAAAGGCAATTACACTCTGGGTTTCGCCAATATCGGAATAGTTTGTGACAATAGGCTTAAGAACGGTGTTCAGCTGATCCATAGTAAGACCTGACTGCATTAACTTACTGGTCTCAAAGCCGGTTTGCATGAGGGGAAGTATATCCTGCGCCTGTTCCATGGTTATACTGGAACCGGAGGGAATGGCGGCTTCTAATTCATAACCCTCTGCGTTAGCAGTGATAATAACTGCGATTGATTCGGTTGAATCAGCAGCAGCCTTCTTAATAACACCAAGGCGGTCAGTATCTGTTACAGTGGTAAATATAATATTTTGAAAACGACCCTCGGATACCTCAGGGCTAAAATAAGCTTCAAATTCCGTTGCTTCCAAACCGCTGTTATCGAGGATAAAGATAGTCTTGATTGGTGAATCCTTGGGTGAATCTTTATCGTCTGGTTTTGCAACAATAACATTCAAAACTACAAAGGCTCCCATAATCAGGATAGATATGAGGATGGTAACCAGCTTAAAGGCGATGCCCTTCGTAGCCTGTCGGAAGGTAAAGCCAAACACAGCATTCCAACCTCTGAAATTATTATTCATTTACGTTTCCTCCCTTCCTGACTAATTTGGAGATCTTCATTAGCTCTTTTATTTTTATTGTATTACCATTATGGAGAATCAGAGTTTCATATACGGCTGCCACAAATTTAAATAGTAACAGAATAAAAACGATTTGCAGTGCAATTGCCGCAGCAATAATCGGCGCACTGACCTTTCCAATAATAATCGCACCAGGTAAAATAAACGGTGAGGATAAAGGGAAGAGTAATGCAAAGGTTACAAAGGTATTGAGACCAGAGCCCATTAAAGTACCTAAAGCTCCGATTGCAATGTAAGCACCAATGATATTGGTAAAAGTAAATAGGGTAAGACCTTCATTGAGTTCCTCCATTTTACTTACGGTCGCGCCGGCTAACCCAGCCAGAGTTGCATAGAAAATGAAGGCAAGAATAACGAGCAGGAAGCAGAGAATAATATTAAAAACATTAATGTTTTCAAATATATTCTTTGGCAGATACTCCGACATTAAGGTGCTTTCATTTCCAGCGGATAAGGTGCCGGATATTAAATTAGAGACAAATACCATGATTACCATGGAGATCATCTGTATCAGTACGGCAATTAGTGTAGCGAGAATCTTACCAACCATTAATGCAAGGGGTTTAATGGAGGTTAATAAATATTCTACAACCCGGGTGGATTTCTCTGT
>JAQZBD010000248.1 GCA_029239235.1 Herbinix sp. | reverse complement strand
GTAATATTTTAAATAAGTATATCATGAAAACAACTCGTTCCGCAATGGGAATAAAAAAAGCCCGACAAAGAAAAACAGCCCAAGGATTTTCTTCACTGAAAAGCTAAAATATATCCCTGGACTATTTTTAACATCCTTCAAATTAAATTTATATCAAATGGGACACAGTATCTTTTCTCAATTCTCTGGTATTCCACCCTATAAAACAGACTACACCAAGACTGAATACAAAGGTTAAAAGTAGAATATAGACTAGGCTTAAATCCCGCTCAATCAATTGTCCAAAGAGAATTTGCCCCGGGGCTACACTCGCTGTTGCAATTGCTGTGGATAAGGCACTTACCTTCCCCAGCATATTCTCTTCAACCTCCTTTTGCATATAGGATAAGGAGATAATATTTGATAAGGCTAAGGACAGCATGATTCCGAAACCTCCGACTGCATATATTCCAATAGCAGCAAATGCGTAAGCCATATCAAGACCTGTCGCAATAACCATAAGAATAATTGCCAGCAGCATGGGCAGCATCGTTTTGTAGAGTTTCTTCATCGTGAAAAAGTTGGGTCGCAGCGTAAGAAACAAACTCCCCATTACCATACCCAAAACAAAGATTGCTTCCACATACCCATAGATCTGTGATGGCATCTTTAGTACTATATTAATAAAATATGGTGTCACCACACTTAGTACAGGAACTACGAATATATTAGTCAAAGCATAGGAGATCATGATGCCTAACACAATTCTTTTCTTGCTTTTAATATATACAAAGCTGCGTCCCATTTCCTTGATCGAGGATATCAATGGATTTTTGAAGACTTCCCTGTTCTTCATATCCGGAATTTCCAGAAATAATTCCAGAACCGCAGAGGCTAGAAAACTGATTGCGTTGATCCATATCACCGTTCGAATGCCGACAACTCCATATAAAAAGCCTGCCAAGATAGGTCCAACCATATTAACTAAATAGCCCACCTGTTGTATAATACTATTTGCTGAGGTAAGCTTATCCTTCTCAACAATCTGGGGCACGCACGCCACGACAGCCGGATTATACAGTGTGTATATGACTGACAGAAATACCATGGCTATGGCTGTGATCACGTAATGATCACTATGATTCATTGTTATTGCATAAGCTGCCATTAACCCTGCACTTATTACATCCAGTGCAATCATAAGCTTCTTTCGATTGATGGTGTCAGCAAGATAGCCTGCGATAGGCGCCATCAGAATATATGGAATTGTCGAGATTGCAAGAATTGCCGAAAAGATTGCCGCACTCCCCGTTGTCTCCAACACATATAAGGACATGCAAAATCGCTGAACCGTATTTCCCAGCAAGGAAATAATCTGCCCAATCACAACAATTTTAAAGTTTTTTTGATTCATTAACCTATGCTCCTATTTTTTCTCTTATCAGCTTATAATCCATACAAATAGGATATTGCTTTTGTTCATCCAACTGTAATGTTACGTCTATTCCGTAAATCTCCCTCAGCGACTCCTTTGTAATAACCTCTTTGGGAATACCGGCACAAACAACCTTTCCCTGCTTTAGTCCGATAATCTTACCGGCAAAGCGGCAGGCCTGGTTCAGCTCATGAAGTACCATTACAACAGTAATCTTCTTCTGACGATTCAGGCGTTCCAGCACCTCCAGAATTTCCAGCTGATAGGAGATATCCAAGTAGGTTGTTGGCTCATCCAGCATAATGATATCTGTTTCCTGAGCCAGCGTCATAGCAATCCAAGCCCTTTGGCGCTGACCACCGGATAGATTCTCCACGGTCTTATCTGCAAACTCTAGAACCTCTGTCTCCTTCATAGCCCATTCAATAACATCTTTGTCGTGCTTCTTTAATCCCCCTACCATCTTTTGGTGAGGAAATCTTCCGAAAGCAACTAATTCTCTAACGGTCAACCCACTGGGACAAGTCTGCCCCTGGGGTAAAAAAGCAATTTGTGCTGCAAGCTGGCGTTCCTTTTGCTGACTCATATTTTTATCGTTGATAAAAATATCACCCTTCACCGGCTTATTAATCCTTGCAATTGTTTTCAGCAAGGTTGATTTTCCGCAGCCGTTGGCGCCAATGATGATACTTATCTCACCCTTTGGAATACTCAGATTCATTTGATCAATAATAACATTTTCTTCATAGGCTACGGATAGATTATCCACCTTTATAGCTTCCATCTATTTCTCCTTCATCATTAAATAAATAAAATAGGGTACTCCAATCATGGAAATCGTAACTCCCACCGGTATTTCGATTGGAGAAAACAGATTTCTTGATATGGCATCCGCAAATAGTATAATTACACCACTGATCATTCCAGCTACGATAACAAAATTCTTATGGTAGGTACCAACTAATCTTCGTGCAATATGCGGGGAGATTAATCCGATAAATCCTACGTTGCCTGCGAAGGCTGTTGCCATTCCGGCAAGGATTACTGCAAAAATTAAGAACCGCTTCCTCTCTTTATGGACATTTAAGCCCAGGGTCACAGCATGCTCTTCAGATAGATTTAATACATCCAATTTTTTATGATTATATAACACTAGTAGAACCATCAATATCACGATGGGAATAATCACCTTCACATAGCTCCAACCTGAGCCCCAAAGGCTTCCTGAGATCCATACCAATACTCTGTTATAGTCACTTACACCACCCCGAAAGGTAAAGAAGGTAATAAATGCATTGAGTCCCGCATTAAGTCCCAGACCCACCAGTAACAGCCGTTTAGGACGAATTCGTGATCTGCTGGACATGAGATATAAAACCGTTGCAGCAATTCCCGCTCCCAGCATTGCCATAAAGGGCAATACATAGATTGATAATGTACCCAGCTCATTATAATAATTCACTGTTCTTATGGAAATGAAGATTACCGCTGCTACCGCCGCACCTGCATTGATACCAATGATGCTGGAATCCACTAAATCGTTTCTTGTAATGGTTTGAAGCAAGGAACTGGCAGTGGATAAGGCAATGGCAACAAAGATACCGACTAACATTCTGGGCAGCCTGATATTTAATAAGGCGGTATTCTGTAATTTTGTTCCCTTACCCAGTAAGGTCTGTATCATCTCAGCGGGCTTCATATGATAGCTGCCCCAGCTTAAATATAGTATGATGGAAAACAAAAACAACAAGGACAATACTAAGGTTACAATAACAAATCTCTTCTGTCTCATATCATCCCTTCTCCCTTCTGGCTAATACTAAGAAGAACGGTACACCGATAAAGGCTGTAAAGATACCGATTGGAGTTTCGTAGGGATCAAAGATTAATCTGGCTGCAATATCAGCATAAGTTAACAACACTCCCCCTAGCAAAAAGGCAAAGGGTATATTTTTTCTATAATCCTCTCCAACAAGCTTTCTTACTATTTGAGGGATGATAAGACCAACAAAACCAATGTTTTTACCAGCGGCTACCGCTGCTGCTGTCATCGGTATAATGGCTAGTAATATGATTAGCCTGATTTTCTCAGGGTTTATCCCCATGCTGATGGCTACATCATCTCCCAGGCTTAAGATATTGATTTTCTGAGCAAATAAAACTGCAAGAATAAGGCCAGCCGTTCCTATGATAATAACCATGATTGCATCAGACCAGGTAGCATTTCTAAAACCTCCCGCAACCCAGAAGCCGATGAGTTGAGCCTGATTTGACAATAAGCCTATCATTGTGGTTAAGGACAAAAAAAAGGTACTCATGGCCATACCTGCCAACAGTATTCGGGTAATTGATCTATTATTCGCTTTGGTCGATAAAAATCCTATTACAATAAGTCCGCAGACCAGTGCTCCAAGAAAGGCGGCAATAAATACATTCGGCGTAGTAATGGAAATCCCAAGGGCATATAGTATTGCAATTACGAGAGTGGCTCCCTGACTTACCCCAAGAAAGGAGGGCTCTGCAATGGGATTTCTCGTTATCCCTTGGAGCATGGCTCCCGTTACACCAAGAATTCCTCCGGTAAACAGTACGGTTAAGACTCTCGGAATTCGTACATCCCGAATCAGAATCTGCTCCAGCTCTCCGCTATTGCCTACGATACTAAACCAAATATCTGAAATCCCAATTTGGGTTACTCCCAGGCTCACCGCCAGGAATAACCCAAGGATTAGGATAAAAATACTGCAGCCTAAGAAGACAAAGGTATTTTTATTATTTTTCATTTACCATCTCCACAATTTCATCCAACAGTAACTGTCTTCCTATACTGCTATAGCCCTGTACAAAATACGGAGATGATGGCAGGTTAATCACATGTCCGCTTTGAACTGCAGGAAGACTGTTCCAGATTGCATTTCCTTCCAGCGCCTGTAAATCCTCGTCTGTAGCAATGACAAAGATATAATCTGCTTTGATTGCTGCAAGTCCCTCATAGGTTACTACCGGCAAGCTGATATCGCTTTGCTCCGGCATACCCTCCGGCTTGCTCAGTCCCATATCCTCGTATAGAACACTTCCAAAGCCTGCACCGTCAAATACAAAGAATTGTCCGCCGCTTGCTAAGAAGGACAAGTATGTAGTATCTGCTCCCATGGCTTCCTTTATCTTGTTTCCATCCTCTGCTGCCTTCTTCTCATAATCTGCTATCCAAGCGTTAGCAGCATCTTCTTTATTAAATACCTTCGCGAAAGCCTTTACGTCTTCCTTCCAGTTTAACGCTTCTAATTGAATCATAACGGTCGGAGCAATTTCCTTTAACTGATCATACATTTTTTCCTGAACAGTAGAAATAATGATTAAATCCGGGTTCAAATTCATGATAGCTTCCACATCCATGGAATCCTGCATGCTATAACCTAAAATAGTTGCTCCCTGTAAGGTATTCTCTAAATAGGTTGGGAATTTTGTGTAATCGTAAGCATCACTATTCGCTGTTCCGATTACCTTGTAGCCTAAGATGGATAAAATATCACTATTACCGCTGACATCGACGATTCTTTCCGGATTCGCCGGAATTTCAACATCACCCTTTACATCCGTTACTATTACAGTCTCCGGTGCCGCTACGGTAGGAGTAGCAGCCGCCTCAGTACTAGCCGGACTATCTGTCGCTGCTGAATCGGAGCTTGTATTTGTGTTAGCATTAGAGCAACCAGCAAGGGTCAGTGCTACGCCGCAAGCTAAAATTATTTTTGTAAATCTGGATTTCATTTTCATTTCATTATTCCCTTTCCTGTGATATACTGTTTTAACAACGAGGCTTATTGTAAATGATTTTCATTATCATTTCAATATGTGCATCTGATATCACTATTATTACATCCGTTTGCATTATTACT
>JAQZBD010000247.1 GCA_029239235.1 Herbinix sp. | reverse complement strand
TAATAATATGGAATCATATTAAAATGAACGAATTGTAGAATTCCCCTCCTGATAAGGGCAGGGGAATTTTACTCTTCAAAGCCAATTAAACTGTGAAGTAATATCCCAGATAGCTCCATAAAAGAAAGGAACGTGTACATTATGAAGCTTAGTAAATTAAATAGACGCTGGTTTTTTATAACAATTGCTTTTGCTGTATTATCAATATTCTCATTTCTATTATTTTATTTTGTAGGTAAAAGCACAGATATATTGAAAGAAACTGAAATTAATACTTCTTTACAAAATAACACTTTAGCATATGATGAAGAGAAAAAAATCACTTTGGTAGGAACTTATAACAATAAATTAATTGCATATGATGAAGACAATCAAACGATGTGGACTATGGATGCAAAAGGTCCATTTCGGCAATTGATTGTAAACTCTGACCAGAGGCTTGTGTATGCAGGAAATGAAGATAATTTTGTTTATACCATTAATTTAGATACAGGTGAAATAATCAATTCCATCGACGTGGAAAGAAGAATATATGATATTGATGTAACAAAAGACGGGAAAGAAATCCTTGTTTCAGCCGGAGTTAATACGGCAAAACACAATATATTAATCTATACGTCACAAGGTGAATTAATCAATAATATTCAATTTAAGACTCAGATTAAAGGATTAACCTACAGTGCTGACGAAACTAATATTATTTTTGTTAATAACCGTGGGGAAATAGTAAAAATTGATAAAGAAGGCCAAGAGATAGGAAAAATAAAAACAAAATATGAATTGGTGGATTTATCTCATATCGGTGAAAGCGATCATTATGTAGCATTGCTTAATGATGCATCCTTTGCTGTCATTGATGAAGAATTAAACTTAATTAGCACGGGGAAACCGGAAACTGATTACGCTGTAGAAGCAACAGTTGCGGGGACTGACTCAACCGGAAAGCACATTATTATAGGTACAAAAGAAGGCTTTCTTTATATTATGGATCAAGAGAATAAGCAGATATTTTCAAAACGTTTACCGAATTCGGTATCGGGAATTATGTCTGTTGATGAAGGAATATATATAAGCTCATTATCTGGCAATATTCTAAAGATAGATAGTGGAAATTTAAATAATATAAATAAACTTTTACAGCTGGAAGTAATCCTCCAAGTATTAATGATACTTTTTCCGATTATAACATTGTTTAGTTTAGTTATGACGATACAAAGAGCAAAAGAAGTACTGTATAAGCTTGGGAAAAAATTATATAAACATAGAGTACCTTACCTTTTATTAGTACCTACTTTTATCCTGCTTATTTTCTTTAATTATACTCCTGTATTTATAGCGGTAACGCGTGCATTTACGAACTGGTCTAAGGATTTCAATACATTAGCTGAAATAAAATTTGTAGGATTGGATAATTTTAAGTTAATGCTGTCAGAGGGATATTTTCTAACGGGGCTTGGCAATCTGGCATTGATGATCATCTTTGGTTTACTTAAGGTTTTAACAGTACCTGTTTTAATCGCATGGCTGGTATATTCCATGAAAGGATCAAAAGAAAAGTTTGCATTTCGATTTTTATTTGTATTACCAATGGTTGTTCCGGGAATTGTTTCCACGTTAATGTGGCAGCAAATTTATGATCCTACCATTGGCTTGATTAATCAGGTTCTTGGAAAGGTAGGACTTGAAAATCTTCAAAGAGTTTGGCTTGGTAATCCGAAGACTGCTATCTGGGCAATTATATTTATGGGATTTCCTTTCATTAACGCCTTAGCATTCCTGGTGTATTATGGCGGCTTTATCAGTGTTGATGCCTCCTTGCTGGAAGCATCCGAGGTAGATGGCGCAAAGCGCTGGGATATTTTTTGGAAGGTTCAGCTTCCGATGATTTCCTCACAAATAAAAATGATGATTGTACTAACTTTTATTGGAATAGTACAAGACTTCTCTTCTGTCTATATCTTGACCGGCGGAGGACCGGGTACCAGCACTTATGTACCAGGTTTGGAACTTTATTATAATGCAACTAAGTTTGGCCGGTATGGTTATGCCTGTGCTCTTGGTCTTGTCATGTTTGTGTTTATCATGATCGGAACAATTATCAATATGCGTAATCAGGCTAAGAATGATTAAGGGAGGAGATTATTTTGAAAAATAAAACACAGAATAAAAAATTCAAATCCACTTCGTTTCAAGTAATAGTAGCAGTAGTTGCATTGGTTTTTCTTTTTCTTTCCTTTATACCAATTATATTAATGCTCATATTATCCGTAAAATCCAATGCCCAAATATACAGTGATTTCTGGTCTTTACCAACTCAGCTGCATTGGAGTAATTATAATAAGGCGATTGGGATGCTGATTCCTAATATGATAAATACCATGATTGTAGTATCCATTGCCACTTTCATTACAGTGCTCCTGTCTGCAAATGGTGGTTATGTCTTTGCTAAACTTAACTTCCCCGGCAAAAATATTTTATTCTTTGCTATTTTAGCATTAATGATGGTTCCGGGAGTCTTAACATTAACACCACAGTACACCCTAATGCAGACCTATGGTATCTACAACACCTGGTGGGCCTTAATCCTTCCCTGGGTATCGGGAGGTCAGGTATTCGGTATTCTTTTGTGCAGAACCTTTATGCAGGAGCTTCCTACAGAGGTTTTTGAATCTGCAAGAATTGATGGCTGTAATGAAGTGAAATCCTTATTTAAAATGGCCATTCCATTATCGAAGCCAATATTGGCTACTATCGTGGTAATGAAAATGATTGATTATTATAATGATTTTATCTGGCCGCTTATGGCTATTGAGAGTAACTCAAAACAGGTTATCACTGTTGCAATTCGTGTATTTCAATCTGCATCGGGTGCCGTTGATATAGGGTCCATGGTTGCCGGATTTGTATTCGCTACCATTCCATTACTTATTTTATTTTCTGGTACTTCAAGACTGTATATGGAGGGATTAACTTCCGGAGCTGTGAAAGGGTAAGGCTGAATGATTCGCCCGGCATATGGGGGAAGGTTTAGGCTGTGAGGTGAATATGGGTGCCTCTATATCCACCTGGGCTTGCCTTTAACATCCCATAATTGCCAAGTACAGGCAATCATGGGAGGCCCGGTCTGCGCCCATATGGATATAGAAGCACCCATATTCACCGCTTTAGGTTAAGGTAGGCATTTGTTGGGTTAATCAGTTGATGATTCAACCGATAAATGAGCGAGATTTATGCACTGCGTTCGTCCAAGAAGAGTACTTGTTGGGCGATCTATTTGATAGATAAGGAAAGATAGATAAAGACAATACATAA
Organism: Herbinix sp.; assembly: GCA_029239235.1. Classification (GTDB taxonomy): domain Bacteria; phylum Bacillota; class Clostridia; order Lachnospirales; family Lachnospiraceae; genus Mobilitalea. The sequence continues at coordinate 2,016 of JAQZBD010000247.1, read as the reverse complement.
AACAATACATAGAAAACAATATATAAAAACATAGGAAGTGGAGATAAAGGAAAGTTTTATGAGATATGATATAGGGATAAGACGGTTAGAAAGACCGAAAACACCGGTCGATGTGGTGATTGATACGGATACTTACAATGAGATTGATGATCAATTTGCGTTGGCGTACTTAATTAAATCCGAAAGTAAACTGAAATTAAAAGCTATCTATGCTGCTCCCTTTTTTAATACAAAATCTTCTGGTCCTGAAGATGGCATGGAAAAAAGTTATGCTGAGATTATGAATATTCTGGAACTAATGGAAAGAGAGGAGCTTAAGGAGTCTGTTTATAAAGGCTCTATACGGTATCTTCCTGCAGAGACTGAAGCAGTGGTGTCTCCGGCAGCAGAGGATCTTGCGAAACGGGCTATGTCTTATAGTGAGGAAAGACCTCTTTATGTGATTGCCATTGGTGCTATTACCAATGTTGCCTCGGCTATTTTGATTGCTCCGGAAATTATTAATCGTATGGTAATCATTTGGCTGGGGGGACATTCTTTTGAATGGCATGATAGCAAGGAATTTAATATGTTTCAGGATGTAGCAGCCGCTAGAGTAGTGTTTGGCTGTGGCGTGCCTCTTGTTCAGCTGCCTTGTATGGGAGTGGTTTCTGCTTTTTCAACAACCGGCCCGGAACTTGAACATTGGCTTCGCGGAAAAAACAAGCTTTGCGATTATTTGGTGGATGTAACAGAAAAGGAAGGAAAGGAATCCGGCTCAGGTGCTTGTTGGAGTCGCCCCATTTGGGATGTTACTGCAGTGGCGTGGCTTCTAGATGAGGATTTTATGTTGGATCGGCTGGAACATAGTCCGATACCGGAATACGATGATCACTACAGCTTTGATAAAACAAGACATTTTATACGGTATGTTTATTACATCAATAGAGATAGGCTTTTTGAGGATTTATTTACCAGGTTGGCAGAATAGAAAATTCGTACGGTATGATTATCTCAATAGACAATTGCGTAGCTCACAAACGATAGTGTTTCGCAATTGCCTTATCTCAATTAACATTATTAAGGAGACAGCGAAATGAAAATTACACATTTGATGACAAATCATCTAATCAATCCTCTGGGGTTTTTAATAAATGAGCCAACTTTTTCATGGATTACTTCTGAAACGACGGGCAAATATCAGAAAGCAGCCAGGATTCAGATTGCTTTGGATGATTTATTTAAAACTATTGTTCATGACAGCGATATCAGCAATGAGATTAGTTCCTTAGGATATACGGCAAAAATAAGTTTATCACCGCTTACACGCTATTACTGGCGAGTTATGGTATGGGCAGATAATGAGGATGCTGCAATCAGTGAACCGGCCTGGTTCGAAACAGGAAAGGGAGAGCAGCCCTGGAAAGCGCAGTGGATTACTTCACCGTTTGAAAAGGAAGTTCATCCGTTAATGTATAAGAAATTCCAGGTTCCAGGGAAAGTAAAAGCTGCACGTGCATATGTAACAGGCTTAGGACTTTATGAACTTGAAATAAATGGGAGTAAGGTGGGAGATGAATATTTAGCTCCATTTTACAATGACTATGATGAGTGGCTGCAATACCAAACCTATGACATTACTGAGCATTTGAAGGAAGGCGAGAATGGGATTGGTACAATCCTGGGGGATGGATGGTATAAAGGAAGATTTGGCTTTCATCAGCATCTGGCAGAGTTATTCGGAGATCAATTTGCATTCCTTTGCGAGCTTGATATAACTTTGGAGGATGATACCCACATCTATGTTACCACCGATGAAAGCTGGTTGTGTCATCCATCTGCGGTTCTTAGCAGTAATATCTATGACGGAGAAGAGTATGATGCGAACAGGGAAGTAGAAAACTGGTCTACCATTCATTGCGATACAAAGAATTTTGTAAATGCACAATTGATTTCAGTGAGTTGCGGACCGCTTACGGAAAGACTTAGTACGCCGCTTAGGATTACAAAGCGACTTTCTCCGATTCAGTTATTACA
>JAQZBD010000246.1 GCA_029239235.1 Herbinix sp. | reverse complement strand
TTAAATCCGAAGTAATCTGCTGCTTTGCCGAGCCAGTCACCACGAGATTCGTTCTGGTGCTTTTGACCTTTACAATTCCATTTACTGCAACGATCGATGCAATGATAATACCTGTCGTTAATATTAGTGCAACGATTATGTTGCCAATTGTCCTATGTTTATTTTCGTTCATCTCTTATCCCCCCTTACCCTCTCGTATTTCCATTATCATCCTATATTTTACTACCGCTTATCTCATTATGCAATAGTTTTCAAATACTGAATATTCACTATAGGCAAGGTAAGACCGATCAAAGATCAGCATTTTCTTCGTTTCGTCATGGACATTTATGTACTAATCCATCTCAAGGTACTCATCTGTAAGCTGTTCACTTATTTTGAATAATCTTTTGGCCGATTTTTTGCTCTTTGCCGCCTTCGAGGTCTTTGCTACCTGGCATTTATAAAAGTATTTACCTGTCTTATTACTTACTTTGGTGCTCGTAGCTAGGTAGATTGCTGTTCTGGCACCTTCTTCCGGCGTCAAGAAAATATGCTTCAAGAGTCCGGTAATTGATTTTCCAAATCCCGTATTACGATCCACGCCCATAGAAGTTGCTACCGCTCCAGGATGTGCACAATTTACTGTTATCCCGCGATCCTTGATGCGTAAAGCCAATTCCCGGGTAAATAATATATTCGCTAGCTTTGACTGGCTATAAGCGTTTATTGCATTAAAATGATTTCTCAAATTATAATCTTCAAAATGAATGCGTCCCACCTTATGCGCACCAGATGCAACAACTACAATTCTGCTGCCTTCGCTCATCAAGTCTAGTAATCTTAAGGTCAACAGAAAATGCCCAATGTGGTTCACTCCAAACTGCTCTTCAATTCCATCTGCGGTTTCCCTTCTGTCAAGGGAAATCACGCCTGCATTATTAATCAGCACATCAACTCTTGGATAAAACTGCTTGAACTCATCTGTAAATCTTCTGATATCCGCCATACTTCCCAGATCACATTGCATCAACTGGATATCCCGGTTGTGCTGACTGGTTAATTCCTGTAAGGCGGTCTCTCCTCGCTCCTTACTTCTGCATAACATAACAACGGTATATCCTTGATCCGCCAGTGCTGCTACCGTAGCTTTACCCATGCCTGAGTTAGCGCCGGTAACAACAGCGATTTTTTTATCGTCAGAAATCATGATATTCCTCCTTCCAAGCAACTCTAATAGATAACGGATACGTAACTTCAATTACTATAGTCATTTTGATAATGCTATTATAATACAATTATGTGAATTATCATATCATTCATTTAGTTTATTTCTATTTTATTTTTATATTTTTGGTTGCTGAATTTAGTTATTCTCTCCCCTGAAAACAAAACCCTCTGAGCTAAAGCTATTAGCCCAGAGGATTCGTATACGATGAGGTTTTGATCCATACTATATTTTAAAGTCACAAAGGAAACCGGATTTTGAATACACCTTTTTTACCGCACTATAATTTGTTATTTTATTCCCACTTAAATATAGTTCCTTTAGGTTTGTTAATAACTTGAGAGATATGATGCTTGTCAGCCTATTCTCCTTCAAATACAGCTTTTCAAGGCTGGTTAGCTTTTCCAATGGATATAGTGCTGAAACTAAATTGCCATTTAATGATAATAAAGTCAGTTTGCTCATTCCAGATAAAGCCTTTACATTATTAATATAATTACGTTGCAAATATAAGGTTTTAAGCTTTGTCAGGTTAGTTAACGCCGTAATATCCTTAATCTTATTATCTGACAAATCCAGATACTGCAAATTTGTTAAGGCCTTTAACGGGGTAAGATCGCTTAGCTTATTATAGGCTAAGGTTAACCGTGTCAGCTTTTTCAGAACTTTTAAGCCATCAATTTTCTGAATACTGTTATTACTTAATTCCAGAACCTCAAGCTTTGTTAGCTTACTTAAGGATGAGACACTTGCTAACTTATTTTCACTTAAATATAACTTCTGCAGATTGGTTAGCCCTGATAACGAACTAATACTCGCGATCTGATTCCCCTTTAGAGAAAGCACTTGCAGATTAGTCAGTGTTTTCAGCGGACTAACGTCTGAAATCGCGTTTTGCGGAAGATACAACACTCGCAAATTGGTAAGTGCTGATATGGCTGAAATGCTTTTTAAATTTAGACTTCCGGCATTCAGATACTCTAAATTTGTCAGCTTTTCAAGATCACTCAGGCTCTTCGTTCCAGCTGGCAGTTTTAACCGGTAGATGCTTTTCATATCTGCTGTGGTTAGACTCCCCGTCTTATTTCCTAACTCTACTCTGACAGCCTGCTCCACTGCGGCATCTGTAAAGGTAACTGTTTGAGTTTGCTCCGCCGATAGTGTATCAAAATAGCTCATTTCTGACAGGATAGTAGACCAGCCGTCCAAATGATATTTTATTCCTGAATCATCATTATAATCCGGGACATTGCCAATACTCCAAAGAGAGATGCCACCCAAGCCATATTCCTTGGATAACTGGATTTTCGATGTAATACTATTACTGTCTTCATATATAATTACATTCCAGGATTGATCAGAAGAATTAAAGTATTGGATATAAGGACTTTGTAAATCATTATTATATCCGTAGCTTATATTTTTCCCATTGCCGTCCACATTATCTACACGAGCTTTAATTGACGAATAAAGCGGTGCTGATCTTCCCTTTCTGCTTAGTGTAGCTCCATCAAGGGCTGCCCATTCTGCCGCACTGTTTACATCAAATTGCCACTGGGCACTATCAAAAGTTAATTGCAACCACACCTTCGATAATTGGGAACTATCAGCGGCAGCATTTTTCATATCATTCAAGGCTAAACGAATCTGTCCGATGGGTGCCAGACTATCAATTGGCTGTAATGCGTCATAGCCGGTATATTGTTCTACCTGCTTCTTTTGAAGCTGCCCTGTCGGTTCGTAATCATGTGCCATTAATATGACCTGATCAGCTATTCCGAGGATACTGGGATAATCGTAGCCATCATAATATAATAACGGATTTACTGCTACGTACAGTTTTTTACCGTTGGTAGAAAGCTGAGCTTTTAGCTCTGTTAAGAACTGCACGAAATAGGTGCTGATTTTCTGTCCGTTATAAAGAATCGGATTCTTCCGCCCATCAGTATCACAAAGACCTTCAAAATCCACGACTACACCATCATAGTAAATTCCTTCCCCTGCGGTAATGTCCGCCAGCATGCTATTCATAATAGCCTGGACAATGGTTTGACGTTGATTAACATCCGGCAGCAAAGCTGTACAGTCACTGCCATCCATATATACATTTAACTGTATTGACTTTCCCTGGTTCTTCGCATATCGGGCAGCCTGCTGATAATCTGCCGGATAATAAAATCCATAATTGCCATTCTTACCCTTTGTCGTGTTTAAGGTTGTAGGATCCTCGGAATCAATTCTGCTCCAAGCAAAGCTCAGAGAATCCAGTGAGTCTATGTACCGCTTTATTTGTTCAGAAAATACAGCATTAGACGGATAGAAAGCATGAAGCGCTCCAGTATTCGCGGTTGTGGTTCCTGTACTGCCTGAATTACTTACACTTGGTGTCATCTCAGCTGCCGAAGCATTGATCGGCCACGTAATACCGGTAAAAAAGACCATAAAACACAGAACAAGTGTGAACATTTGCTTTATTCGATGCTCATAGTTCCTACTACCTCTTAGATTATTTCTTTTCATTATCAATCCCGATTCCTCCAATCATAATTTATTGTATCTGCTTTGTATCTCATCAATCTTCTGTTTATTAAGTACCGTTTCTTCCTTTTATCTGGCATTTTTGACTCATCCTTATTGTTTATAAGGAACCCTCGCCGAAGGTACCAGCTTTGATGCCGGATCGATATGTACTAGCTGATCATCAAAAAAGATATGTGCTCCAAAAGACTGTAATACCTCTTGTTTTCCCATTCCTCCAAGGAAAAAGGCTTCATCAATACGAACATCCCATGCTCTTAGCGTACGGATTGCCCTTTCATGAGCAGGCGCATTCCTTGCAGTTACAAGAGCGGTTCTAATAGGTGATAAATCCTTTGGAAATTGCTTTTGTAAATAAGATAAGGTTTTCAGCAACATTGCGAAAGGTCCCTCCGGTAAGGGTTGCTGTGCATTCATTTTCTCATGGGCTAAAAATGCCTCTATGCCCTGCTCCTGATAAATCATTTCAGAAGCATCTGAAAAGAGTACCGCATCCCCATCAAAAGCAATTCTAATTTGTCCTATTTCTTTATTTGGATCAATTAAAAATTCCGGGTGCGTGCAGATGATAGCTGCTGCTATATTACTATTAACAGCTTCCTGAACATCCTCTTCATTGGCAGACAAGAATAAATCCGTCTTAAAGGCAGAAAGATAAGGAGACAGATGTGCCCCTCCTGTTAGTGCTGCCCGGGTTATATCTAATCCATAGTACTCGATGGAGTTAAAAATTCTCAAGCTGGTATCTGCACTATTGCGGGACATTACTACAATTTCTGTGTTTCTATTTCCCGGTGTAATTGCATTCAGTTTCAATAAGGCCTTCACTAATTGGAAGCCTGCCCCCGGTTTTAATACATCCTTTTCATGCTCCAGTTGATACTTTGAATACGCCTCCAAGCCTTCCTGTTCATAGATTCTATTTTCCTCTTCCAGATCAAAAAGTGCCCTGGAAGAAATTCCTACCACCAAATAATGATTAAAATCTATCGGCATAAGATATACACCTCACCAAGTAAAATTTCACAATCTCTTACAATAATCGTAATTTTAATTCTCCACTCATTATATATCACAGTGGTAGAAATATCAAATTTTTTTAATTAATATTCGTTAGAAACCAGATTTAAGTAAAAATAAAGTTATGCAGCAGGTGATGTTATTAACATGCATAAGAAACAGACTGATGCTAATCTCTCCGATTCGAATTGGTGCTTGCTTTTTGGTAATTGATCTTACAGTCTATCTGCTTTGTTTACTCCTGATAAACCAATAAGCTGCTTTGTTTACTCCGAATAAATAAATCAATAAGCTGATTTGTTTACCATAACTATAAAAAACCGCACAGGTTACTGCTCTGCTTCCCTGTACGGTCCCATATCATTTATTTTTTTATTTATATAAACTCTTTAATAGACGTATCTCCTGGGCATAGCCCTCTATTTCATTTGGCGTCTCGAGATAAAAAGGTAATTCCCGCAGGGCTGGGTGGTTGATAATTCTTGCAAAGGCATTCACTCCGATATTACCTTCTCCGATCTTCTCGTGACGATCCTTGTGGCTGCCGATCGGATTCTTACTGTCATTGATATGAATTGCTTTTA
>JAQZBD010000245.1 GCA_029239235.1 Herbinix sp. | reverse complement strand
AGAATTGTACCCATCCAATGAAAGAGGAGTACTTAAGGGTGGCAAAAGAATCTCCCTGGAAAGAGGAGCCTTTACTGCCGGATAGCAGGAAGTTCACGGTCAGAGCATTTTCCGCCTTTTATCGATATGCCCCCCGTTTCCTTTCAGAGTCGGTCTATCGTGCTATTTCACTGATTTCTCATGTAAGAGAAAGTTAATTAGAGTGTTTTGTTACAGTCAAATATTACAATTAGATATGTTTTTATTACAGTCCAGTATTAGAAGAAGTAGAGCTATTGTCTTTTGGTTCGGCTTAGAAGAGGCTAATCTGCAACTTACTTTTTATAGTATTGCTTGAGAAATGGTTGATTTTTCGCTCTAGATAGTATATAACGAGAGGGAGAGTATCGGCAATACATTGAAGTGATCAGGAAAGGTTCAGAGAATATATGAATTTATTAACCGTAGAAAACATGAGCAAAAGCTACACCGAGCGATTGCTTTTTGATAACGTAACTTTTGGAATTAATGAAGGTGAGAAAATCGGAATAATCGGTATTAATGGTACCGGTAAATCCACCTTATTAAAGATCATCGCAGGTTTGGAGGAGCCGGACAGTGGTTCTGTGACAAGAGGAAAGAAGGTTCGTATCGGATATCTGCCTCAGACCCCCGTATTTGATGATAAGCTAACCATTCTCCAAAATGTAGTCCTTGATCAAAAGGCTGAGGAAGAATATCGCAATCTGGAGGGCGAAGCAAAGGCCATGCTGCAAAAGCTTGGTATTATAGATGTAGATGCCTCTCCGGAAAAATTATCCGGTGGTCAGAAAAAGCGTGCTTCTTTGGTGAGGGCATTGCTGACCCCTGCGGAAATACTGATTCTGGATGAGCCTACAAACCATTTGGATCACGAGATGGTTGAGTGGCTGGAGGATTATCTAATGAAGTACCGGGGAGTATTTATCATGGTTACTCATGATCGCTATTTCCTGGACAAGGTTACGAATAAGATTATAGAGATTGATAAGGGTAATATCTATTCCTATCAGGCTAACTACTCCAAATTTTTAGAGTTGAAGTCAGAGCGTGAGGAGATGCAGCTTGCTACAGAGCGTAAAGCTAAGAGCTTATTCCGGATAGAGCTGGAGTGGATGCAGCGCGGGGCAAGAGCGCGTTCTACGAAGCAGAAGGCACATATTCAGCGGTTTGAGGAGCTAAGAGACAGACAGGTCATAGAAGCAGACGGCAAAGTGGAGATTAATGCTTTGTCTTCCAGAATGGGTAAAAAGACAATTGAGCTAAATCAAATAGGAAAGAGCTTTGGTGAAAAGCAGTTGATTAAAGATTTTACCTATATTCTATTACCTGGTGATAGAATCGGTATTATTGGTCCAAATGGCTGCGGTAAATCAACGCTGCTTAATATTCTGACAGGGATGCTAGAGCCGGACAGTGGAACCATAGAAACCGGTACAACCATTAAGCTGGGTTATTTTTCACAGGAAAATGAATATATGGATGAAAAACTCCGTGTCATTGATTATATCAAGGAAACGGCGGAATATATCCAGACCTCGGAAGGAACCGTGTCGGCTTCTCAGATGTGTGAGAAGTTCTTATTTACCAGTTCCATGCAGTATACTCAGATTACCAAGCTATCCGGTGGTGAAAAGAGGAGACTATATCTATTAAAGGTTTTAATGGAGGCTCCGAATATCTTGATTTTGGATGAGCCGACCAATGATTTAGATATACAGACCTTAACCATTTTAGAGGATTACCTGGAGACCTTTCCGGGAATTGTAGTAACCGTATCCCATGACCGTTATTTTCTGGATAAGATTGCTACCCGCATTTTTTCCTTTGAAGATGGCAGCATAAGGCAGTATGAAGGGAATTTCACAGATTATCAGGAAACAAGAGAGCACCGAGAAGATGGAGCTCCCAAAGAGGCTGTAAGCAGGGATAATGATACACAGGAGAAAGCCAGTATGGCTACCTGGAAGCAGAAAAGCAGCAAGCCTAAATTCACCTATCAGGAACAGAAGGAATATGACTCTATTGATGAGACGATCGAAACGTTGGAGAATAAAATTCTTGAGACTGAGGAGGCAATCGGAAAGGCAGCCACTGAATATTCTAAATTAAATGAACTGATGAAGCAAAAGGAAGAGCTGGAACAGGCTTTGGAAGAGAAGATGGATCGATGGGTCTATTTAAATGACCTTGCAGCTCAGATTGAGGCAGCGAAGCTAGAAAAGTAAGAAGAGTATTTAAAGCTTAGGGCGAAGCCGTAAGAGTATGTAATAAAAGAAGTGTATGTAATAAAAGAAGTGTATGTGATAAACGAAGCCGAGTATGGAATAAACATAGATACGAATTAATCAAAAAATAGAGCGGCGTTTTATTAAGTCATACGTAGGTGTATATATAGATACAGGCGAGGGATATCATGTTTCCCTCGCCTGTTTTACTGTTTAGTCTTGTATCAGCTTGATAATTTATTTATATTGATAATTCATCTACGCTGTTTTTTCAAACTGTGAATTATAAAGGTTCGCATAGAAGCCACCCTTTGCAAGAAGCTCTTCATGGTTACCCTGCTCAACAATGTCACCATTATTCATAACGAGAATGAGATCTGCGTCACGAATTGTAGACAAACGATGAGCAATAATAAAGCTGGTTCTTCCCTTCATCAGGGTATCCATTGCCTTCTGAATCAAAAGCTCCGTTCTGGTGTCGACAGAGCTGGTAGCTTCATCAAGAATCAGAATCTTAGGATCAGCTAAAATTGCACGGGCAATAGTGAGCAGCTGCTTCTGACCCTGGGATACATTACTGGCTTCCTCGTTCAGTATCATGTTATATCCATCCGGAAGAGTGGAGATAAAATGATGAACGTGAGCAGCCTTTGCAGCCTTGATTACATCCTCATCGGAAGCATTTAGTTTACTATATCTGATATTCTCCATGATACTGCCATTGAATAACCAGGTATCTTGAAGTACCATACCAAATAATTTACGAAGGTCACCGCGGTTGAAATCCTGGATGTTATGACCATCAATTAGAATCTTCCCGCTATTAATATCGTAGAATCTCATTAATAGTTTTACAATCGTGGTTTTTCCTGCACCGGTAGGTCCAACGATTGCAATCTTTTGACCTTTATAAACCTTAGCACTGAAATCATTAATAATGATTTTGTCAGGATTGTAACCAAAATGAACATTCTTAAAGTCTACATTACCATTTAAGCCATCAATGGACACTGGATTTTCTACAGTCTGAACTTCCTCATCAGCACTTAAGAACTCGAATACACGCTCAGCGGCAGCAGCAGTTGACTGGAACATATTTGCTACCTGCATCAGCTGATTAATAGGCTGTGTAAAGTTACGGATATATTGGAAGAAGGATTGAATCTGACCAATCTTAATCTGTTGTTTAATAACGAGGTAGCCACCAAGAATAGCGACACCTACATAACCAATATTTCCTACAAAGGTCATAATCGGCATCATGAGACCGGATAAAAACTGGGATTTCCAAGCAGATTCATAAAGTTTCTCGTTTTTCTCATTGAATTCCTGTAAGGATTCCTCTTCCTTGTTATAAGCCTTTATGATTGTATGGCCACCATAAACCTCTTCTACCTGTCCATTCACATGTCCTAGGTACTCCTGCTGTTGCTTAAAGTATTTCTGAGATCTTTTAATTACCTGACTTACCATGAGAATGGAAATCGGTAATATCAAAAGAGCCAGCAAAGTCATATAAATATTAATTCGAATCATCATGATGAGAACACCAACGATGGATACAACGGAAGTAATTAATTGGGTCAAGCTTTGATTCAAGCTGTTGTTTAAGGTGTCCACGTCGTTTGTGACACGGGACAGAATCTCACCGTGGGAATGAGTATCAAAGAAGTTCATCGGCATACGATGGATCTTTTCTGAAATATCCCTACGGAACTTATAGCTAACCTTCATGGCAATACCGGATAACACCCAGCCCATGACAAAGGAGAACACGGAGCTGACAGCATAAATGATGATTAAGGTAAGTAAAATCTCTCCCAGAGCAGAGAAATCAATACCATCTCCGCCTCTGATTTTATCCATTAAGCCTTCCGCTATCTCTGTAGTCGCATTACCCATGATGGTCGGACCAATGATTGAAAATACGGTACTTCCAATCGCAAAGATAAAGGCTACGATAAACCCAAATTTATATTTTGAAAGAACCTTTAATAATTTACCCATGGTTCCTTTAAAATCCTTTGCCTTTTCACCGGGCATCATTCCCGGAGGTCCACCAAAGCCAGGTCCCATTTTTCTCCTGCCAGGAGCATTTGATCTTGTATTATTTTCTTCTCTACTCATGTTCCAGCTCCTCCTTTGATAATTGGGATGATGCAATCTGCTGATATACTTCACAGTCTCTGAGTAACTCTTTATGTGTTCCTTTTCCTACAATCTTACCGTCGTCCAGCACCAGAATCTGTTCTGCACTCATAATAGTACTGATACGTTGCGCCACGATTAAAACAGTACTGTCGGAAAGCTCTTCCTTGAGGGTTTTTCTAAGGGTTGCATCTGTCTTGTAGTCCAATGCTGAAAAGCTATCGTCAAAGATGTAAACTTCGGGATCTTTTGCGATTGCCCTTGCAATTGATAGTCTCTGCTTCTGGCCACCGGATACATTGGTACCACCCTCGGAAATAGAGGAGTCGTAGCCTTCCGGTTTATTGTCAATGAATTCCTTTGCCTGTGCAATCCGAGCTGCCTTTTGCATAAAGTCATTATCCATTTGTGAATTACTAAATTTGATATTGGATTCAATCGTACCACTGAATAGTACTCCTTTTTGTGGTACTAAGCCCAGCTTTTCTCTAAGAGTTTTCTGAGAAAGCTTTCGAATATCAGTACCATTGAGTAAGATGCTTCCCGCTGTAACGTCATAGAATCTTGGAATAAGGTTAATCAGGGTTGATTTACCGCTGCCGGTACTTCCAATGATAGCTGTGGTTTCACCGGGCTTTGCTACAAAGTTAATGCCAGACAATACGTCCTCTTCCGCATTGGGATATCTAAAACAGACATCACGGAACTCAAGCACACCCTTCATTGAAGTATTTACAGATACCATATTCTCTGGATCTAAAATACTTGCCTTTGTAGACAATACCTCATCAATACGATTTGCAGCAACAGTAGCTCTTGGAAGCATAATGGAGATCATGGTCAGCATTAAGAAGGACATGATAATCTGCATGGTATATTGAATAAAGGCCATCATATCACCAACCTGAATTGTACCGTCTTCAATACCGTGAGCACCTACCCAGATAATTAAGATGGATACAAGGTTCATGATTATCATAAGCATTGGCATCA
>JAQZBD010000244.1 GCA_029239235.1 Herbinix sp. | reverse complement strand
TTGGAGAAGCCGAAGATTCTAATGTGAATTTATTTATCTAAAATAATCATAAAACAAGGTAACATAGCTGCCGAGAATCGTAGATGGATTCCTCGGCAGCTTCTTTGTTCAAGGGACAACTTAAAATAATCCCAGGGGATAGTGGAAACTCATAAACAAAAATGGTATAATTAAGAAGATTGCTGAAAGATTTGCCAAACCGGATAGAATTGCCCTGTGAAAAAGAAGGAGGAGATGGGCTTATGAATAACGTTACAAGAAACAAAGCTATAATTACAATTGCATTGATCATAATCATAGTAAGCACCCTGCTTCCCTTAAAAGTATTTGGCGAAGTACAAAAGGTAACTGAGCTGGAGGACAAATTATCCGGTATTACCGAAGAAGAGAAGGGTGTTTTGGAGGAATTATTTAAGCTGCAGCAGGAAATCGAAGGAATGGAGCAGCAGGAGAGAGAAGCGGCGGCGGAAATAGACAAGCAACAGCTTCAGGTGCAGAATCTGGAGAATTCCATTCAAGGTGAACAGTCGGAATATACCTTACAGCTTGGTATCTTAAAACAAGTTTTGATCGATTATCAACGAAGAGGACCGGCCTCCTATCTAGAGATCTTATTAAATGCAAAGAATTTATCAGAGTTTTTAGCAAGTCTTAATATTATAAAGGATATCTCTCACAATGTTAAGGATCTGCTGACCTCCATAGAGGATAGCAAAACAGAGCTTCAAAGCCAAAGAGATTCCTTGGTGGAACAAAAGCTGCTTTTAGAGAAATCGAGAGAAAAGCTTCAGAAGAAGCTAGTAGCGAAAGAAGAGTTACAGGAAGAAAGAGAAACTTATTTAACCTCTTTGCAGGAGAATAGAAGCTTTTATGAAGAACAGCTCGACTTAATTGCACAGATGTGGGAGGATTGTACGACTCTGTTTCCTGAGATCGCAGCGGAATTGACACAAATTATCGAAGCAGGGCATTTTACCCTGGAAGACCTTAATATTGCATTTGGTCTATTTTCTGTACAGGGTTACATATCGGAGGAGGTCTTTAATCAGATCTTAGCCGAGAATTCCATTCTTACTAGGACGGTTTTTCGTTTCCAGGAGGAAAAGGTTGTAATTGAAGTGCCGGATAAGCATCTGAGCTTAGTTGGTAACTTTATTGTAGAAGGTGATATGGCAATTTGTTTTGAGGTGCAAGAAGGTACCTTTTATGATATGCCGCTAGAAGCTACTTCCTTGCAGGAGTTATTTGGCAAGGGACCCTTTGTTATAGATTTTGGAGCAATTACCGGAGATATGCTTCGGCTTGACTTTACTTTAAGTGAGGTCTGGAGTCAGGAAGAGGCATTGAACTTTATCATTATCCCTAAAAACGGAGGTGGAGAGAGTTATGATTGAAGCAAACGATGTAGCATTAACCTATAGCGATGGGACAAAAGCCTTAAAGAATGTTAATTTAAAGATTGGACCTGGAGAATTGGTGTATATTACCGGACATAGCGGCTCCGGAAAGACCAGCCTCTTAAAGCTTCTCATGGGGATAGAATTTCCCTCCTCCGGGAAACTTACGGTGCTGGGGCAGCGGATGAAAAAGGGAAATGACAGGAAGCTTCGTAAGCTGCGTAGAAAAATAGGTCCGGTATTCCAGGAATTTAAATTAATTGAGAGAAGAACTGCCCTTGAAAATGTAATGATTGGAATGCGAATTCTTGGGATACCGCCCAGAAAGATGAAGCAGGAGGCTATGGAAGCCTTGAAAAAAGTGGGTCTGGAGCATAAGCTTCACACCCCTGTAGAGCACCTTTCCTGGGGCGAGGCGCAGAGAGTGGCTATCGCAAGAGCAGTGGTCAGAAAGCCAGCCTTGCTCATTGCGGATGAGCCTACCGGTAATCTGGATCATAATAATGCACTGAATATCCTACATATACTGAATTCCTTCCGGGACGAGAAGACAGCGGTTATCATTACTACCCATGCCACCCATTTGATTGAAGGGCAGGATGCCACTTATATCCGGGTACAGGAAGGGGAAATCACAATTGAACAAAGGAGAGTGGCTGGATGAAAGTATTTTTTTATAATTTGGGATATTTTATTTTAGAAGCCTTCCGTACCATCCGTTTTCATCCCTTGTCTAATCTTTTTTCTTTTCTTGGTACTGGTTTCATATTATTCTTATTCGGACTGGTGCTTACAGGATGGGCCGTGGGCGATGAACTGGTAGGAGCATTAGAACAGGAAGCTCAGGTCAGTGCCTACTTTGCAGATCAAGTCGGGGAAGCGGGAGCAAAGCAGATAATAACTAAAATGAAGACGCTGGACGGCGTCTGGGAGGCAAGATACGTGACCGCCGGTGAGGCATATGCGAAGAATCGTGAGCTATTGGGTAATGAAGCAGAGATCTTACGATTATTTGATAATAATCCCTTCGAGGCTTTTGTAGAGATAAAGATAGATTTGAACAAGATGGATCAGGTGCTTTCTCAGATATCAAGTATGAAGGGAATAGAATATGTGAGAGATAACCGGGACA
The DNA here is from genome assembly GCA_029239235.1 of Herbinix sp. Lineage (GTDB taxonomy): Bacteria > Bacillota > Clostridia > Lachnospirales > Lachnospiraceae > Mobilitalea. The sequence goes on along the minus strand of JAQZBD010000244.1, from coordinate 2,867 downwards.
TTCTTGAGAAGCTGAAGGGGATTGTGGATGCAATAAAGCTGCTGGGAGGTGTGATTGCGGCGGCTGTCGGAATTACTACGCTGGTAATTATCTCACATATGATTCGTCAGGGGATTTATCATAATAAGGAGCAAATAAATACCTTAAGACTGTTAGGAGCACCGAATTCCTTTATTGCCTTTCCCTTTGTAATGGCAGGCTTACTATTGACCTTACTCGGAGGGGGCTTGGCAGCAGCGCTGATTATAGTTATGATGAATCAAGGGTATCAAAGCATTGGCGAGTATATTATGTTTTTACCCTTACCCCCGGCACAGGAGCTTTGCAGGTTTATTGTAGCCATTATCTTGGGGATTAGTGCTGCACTGGGACTGGTGGGAAGTCTGTTTGGTGTTTCTTCCATACAAAAGGAAGGCTAGGGAGAATAACAATTAGCATGTAATATTCAGTGAAAATGAATATGGCATTTTGTTAAGAATAGATATAAGATAACGAGATAAACGAATTTGGAGGAATGACAAGATGATTAGCTTTACAAACGATTACAGCGAAGGAGCCCATCCAAAAGTACTTGAGCTTCTGGTGGCATCCAATCTGGAACAAAATAAGGGTTACGGTGAGGATATCCATTGTGATAAGGCAAAGGAATATATTAAGCAGCATATCAAGCGGGAGGATGTGGATATTCATTTTATTCCGGGAGGTACACAGACAAATCTTCTGGTTATATCTTCCTTTTTACGTCCCCATCAATGTGTAATTGCAGCTGATACTGGGCACATCAATGTACATGAAACAGGAGCCATTGAGGCTACCGGGCATAAGGTTGTAACCATGGTATCCCCTGATGGAAAGCTAACTCCACAGATGATCCAAAAGGCGTTGGAGGGTCACGACGGGGAGCACATGGTGCAGCCTAAGATGGTCTATATCTCGGATACAACGGAGCTTGGAACAATCTATACGAAACAAGAACTAGAGGATATTCAGAAAGTCTGTCAGGAAAATAAACTGTTATTATTCTTAGATGGTGCCCGTCTTGCCTCAGCGCTAACCTGTAAATCAAATGACTTATCCATAGAGGATATCGCTCGTTTGGTAGATGTGTTTTATATCGGAGGAACAAAAAACGGCGCTCTGCTCGGTGAGGCCTTGGTGATTTGCAACGAGGATTTAAAAGAGGATTTCCGCTTTCTCATCAAGCAAAGAGGTGCGATGTTAGCAAAGGGATTTGTAATAGGCGTTCAATTTGAGACTTTGTTCCAGCCGGAAGAACTCTTGTATTATGAATTGGCGAAGCATGCAAACCAAATGGCGGAGCAGCTAGCAGACGCTATAACTGCCTGTGAATTTGATTTCTATGCACCGGTTGTCTCGAATCAATTGTTTCCTGTCTTACCGAATTCCTTCATAGCTGAACTGGAAAAGAACTTCCTCTTTAACTGGCAGGCAAAGGTGGGGGAAGATAAGAGTGCAATCCGCTTTGTTACCTCCTGGGCTACGACTCAGGAACAGGTGGATAAACTGGTAGAGTTCTTCAAGGCTTATGCCAAGACATATCGTGCATAAGGATTCGAAAGACCAAGTATATTTGAATATATTAGCATATCTGATTATTTGAATGCCGCTACAACGGCAGAGGGAGGCAATAATGTTGACTAGAACCAATCAGAAGAATGGAGAGGAGCTTTCCATTCTGGGCTTTGGATGTATGCGTTTTCCTATGAAGGGAGGCAATATAGACGAGCCAAGATCCATCGCAATGATACGTGACTCCATAGATAAAGGGGTTAACTATTTTGATACAGCATATTTTTATCACAACGGAAAAAGTGAATCCTTACTGGGTAATGCATTAGAAGGAGGATATCGAGAGAGGGTAAAAATTGCAACCAAATTACCTCCTTTCATGGTGACTAAGCTGGAGGGTGCCAAGAAAATTCTCGACACCCAGCTTACAAAGCTGAAGACGGATTATATTGATTATTACCTGCTTCACATGCTTTCCGATAAGCCAACCTTTGACCGAATGGAGAACATCGGAGTTATTGACTGGCTGGAGAAATTGAAAGAGAAAGGAATCATTCGAAATATTGGATTTTCCTTCCATGGCAGTAAATCAGATTTTGAACTCTTAATTAAAGCATATCCCTGGGATTTCTGCCAAATTCAGTATAACTATCTGGACGAGAATAACCAGGCTACCAAGGCCGGGCTTGAGCTGGCTCATTCCTTAGGGATTCCGGTAGTGATTATGGAACCCTTACGGGGAGGAAAGCTGGTTAATAATTTACCGGACGAGGTAATGAAGGAATTCAAAAATTGTGATAAGGGCAAAACTCCGGCTGAATGGGCACTTCGCTGGATCTGGAACCATCCGGAGGTAAACGTAATTCTTTCCGGTATGGGAGATGAGGCTCAGATTGAGGAAAATGTAAGAATCGCCAGTGATGCGAAAGCCAATTCCTTGACGGAAGCTGAGCTTATGATGTTTGACCGGGTGAAAAATATCCTTCTAGAGAAGACAAAGGTTCCCTGTACCGCCTGCGGCTACTGTATGCCATGTCCTTTCGGTGTAAATATACCGGGTTGCTTCTCAGCTTATAATGATAAGTATTTACTAAAGGACCGGGGAAGCCGAATGAAATATTTTCAAACCCTGGGTGTATTATCAAAGCAGCCTGCCTTTGCATCCCTCTGTACAGAATGTGGTAAGTGCGAGCGTCACTGTCCTCAGAACATACAAATCCGGAAGGAATTAAAAAATGTTCAGAAGGAAATGGAAGGGGTTGTATTTAAACCGATTGTGAAAATTGCCCGAAAGATTATGAAAATAAACTAAAAAATTAAAATAAATACACAAAATG
>JAQZBD010000025.1 GCA_029239235.1 Herbinix sp. | reverse complement strand
ATCCAATTGTTCAAAGTATTAAAGAATGGGTGGATGAGGAGTATGAGGCAGGCCGTGTTACGGTTATTACCGATGAGGAGCTTATTAATCTTATTCTAATAACACAGGAAGCTCTTGGAATAACCTTGGTAAATGAAGCAAGGTAGTGTGAAAATAAAGAGCAATTTTCACATCCTGCATTGAGCGACCTCACGGTCGAATGACAGTTAGCGTGAAAATAAAGAGCAATTTCCACATCCTGCATTGAGCGACCTCACGGTCGAATGACAGTTAGCGTGAAAATAAAGAGCAATTTTCACATCCTGCATTGAGCGACCTCACGGTCGAATGACAGTTAGCCGGACGAATGACAGTTAGGTTGACAAGAAACGTCTTACCGAATAAAATGATAAATGGTAACGACGTATATCATGAAAAGCTTAGGAAATGTCGCAAAAAGCAGACATGCCTTAGCAATTAGGTAAAAGTTGGAGGATCATTATGGTAGCTACAGAGAAAATTGAAGCAGCAAAGGAACGTTTTGGACAACTGTTAAAAGAGCAGTTACAGAGAGTTGAGAATATGAAGGCTCAGGGCGATTTTGTAAATTATAAAGCCCTGGATAAGATTATTGTTGGTGTATGCGGTGGTGATGGTATTGGTCCAGCTATTACAGCTCAGTCCCAAAGAATATTAGAATATTTATTGAAGGATGATGTTGCAGCAGGGAAGGTCGAATTCCGTATAATAGATGGATTGACCATTGAACGTAGAGCCGCTGAAAATGCAGCAATTCCTCCAGCAGTGCTGGAAGAGATTAAAAAATGTCATGTGATCTTAAAGGGACCGACAACAACTCCCAGAAAAGGTGATCCATGGCCTAACGTAGAGAGTGCAAATGTTGCAATGAGAAAGGAACTTGACCTTTTTGCAAATGTAAGACCGGTTCGTATCCCAGAGCAGGGAATTGACTGGACCTTCTATCGTGAGAATACAGAGGGCGCATATGCGGTAGGCAGCAAGGGTGTTCATGTAACAGAAGACCTGGGAGTTGATTTTACAATTGCAACATCTCAGGGAACGGAAAGAATTATCAAAGCTGCTTTTGAATTTGCAAAGGCAAATGGCAAAACAAGAGTGACAGCAGTAACGAAGGCAAATATTATTAAGACAACAGACGGTAAGTTCCTGGATATCTTTAAGGAAATTGCGAAGGATTATCCGGAGATTACTGCTGATGACTGGTATATCGATATTATGACAGCAAAGCTGGTAGATGAGAAGAGAAGAAAGGACTTCCAGGTGGTTGTTCTTCCTAACCTTTATGGTGATATTATCACAGATGAAGCAGCAGAATTCCAGGGCGGTGTTGGTACTGCCGGTAGTGCAAATATCGGAAAGATCTATGCTATGTTCGAGGCTATCCATGGTTCAGCACCTCGTATGGTGGATGAAGGCAGAGACATTTACGCCGATCCTTGTAGTATGATTCGCGCAGGCGCCATGTTACTTGCTCACATTGGATATAATAAAGAGGCGGATAAGCTTTATCATGCCCTTGATATTTGTACTGTTACTGAGCGAAAGGTTGTTACCACCGGTAGAGCGACAGGTGCTACCGGAGCAGAGTTTGCTGACTACCTTATGGAGACTATAGAGAAAATGAATTAATAGGTATAAGGTACCTAAGGAGGGAATTCTTTGGAAGATTTTAATCTTCAGAAAGAAGTGTCAGATAAATATTCACTAAGGGGCAGAGTGTTTAATAAGCTCAGAGAAGATATCCTATCAGGCCTTTATGAGGAAAATGTAGAGTTAAAAGAAAATACAATAGCCGTAGAACTTGGGGTGAGTCGTACGCCGGTGCGGGAAGCCTTAAGACAGCTGGAGCTGGAAGGCTTGGTAACCATGATTCCGAATAAGGGAGCCTATGTTACCGGTATAACCTCAAAGGATATCCATGATATCTATATGATCAGGTCTTGCCTAGAAGGATTATGTACCAGATGGGCTTGTGAGAATATGACTGAAGCTCAGATTGAAGCGTTGGAAGAGATCCTATATCTATCTGATTTTCATACCAGGCGAAGCCATAATGAACAATTGGTAGATTTGGATAATAAATTTCATGAGTATATCTATAAGGCTTCGGGAAGCAAGATTTTAAATCATGTGCTGTCAGACTTTCATCATTATGTAGAGAGGGTCCGTAAGCTGACATTGGCTGTCCCGGATCGTGCAGCAAAATCAAGTCAGGAGCATGCAGCGATTTTGGATGCAATCCGTAAGCGAGATGGAGATTTAGCGGAAGCATTGGCACATGAGCATATTGTAAAAACTATGAAGAACATCATAGATCGTGGTTTATGAAATCAGTGTGAACTTTACAAAAAAATTGATAACTGGAAGATACTATATTTAGAAGGCGTTGATCTGAAAAAATCAACGCCTCTGTTAATGTATCCTTGAAAAATGGACAGTCTACTAAAGTTATAATGGAAATAAAACGACTATATGTGGCTTATTGTAATTCAACAATTTGTTTGTTTCCATCAATATCAACAGTGACTTCAATTACTTCATCCTCATTAATAATAGCACCGTTTTTTCCACCTGATTTTAAAGTAAATGTTTTGTTAGTTATAATTTCATCTTCATTATAATTATTTGATATACTACCTCCGCCAGCACTTGTTTTATATGAGATCTCTAAATGCTTTATAGTAGAAAGATCCGATAATTCTCCTCTATATGTTACTGTTAGTACTTCATTTGATTCGGTTTTAGATGCTAAGATACCGTCAGTTCGTGTGAAAATTGTTTTACCGGTCACTTTAAAATTTGCACTCCACTCTTCATTTTCACCTTCAAATGTATAATTGTGATCGATTACGTCTTTTTCTGCACAAGCTGTCAGCAATGTTAGCATTATAAAAAAAATTATACACATCATCTTTTTCTTCATCGTAGAACCTCCCCAAATCACTATTTTTTCAATAAGAGCTTTACGCTTACTATCGACTTGCATATTTTAATTTAACTATATTATATACTATAAAATGGTAAAAGCAACTACAGATGGCTCTTTTGTTGTTAACGAACCTTCATATGTATATAATGCTGCAGCCTATTGAATACAATTATGCCTGCTTCTTGGCCAGTAGTTTTGCTGGCGACATAGTTGATGAGGGCATATGCGACTAATCCCATAAAAAAAAGTGACATTTGTTTTAAAAAAATTCTCAAGTTTATGACACCTAAAACAGGCTGGAGATCACTAGGATCTCCAGCCTGTTTCAGGTTATGGACATATTATATTGAAAATACCTGCACCATGTGGAGGACTCTCATTCTAATCTATCTGCAGAGCAGATATGTGAAAGGACTAATCAAAAAGATCCTCATCGATACTGCGATCAATAATTTTGTGAAAGTAAAACTCACCAACACCTAACAGTATTCCTGACATCAGAGCGGCTATAAAAGTAATATCATTAATATTCATAATAAAATTAAACAAATAAACAATGATAGTATTTAATATCATATCAGCAATGGTAGCAACTGCATTATTGGTAGCTGGAAGCAGTACCATGTCTCCGATCAGATATGAAATAATTGTAGTTATTAATGAAAGAAAAAGAATTCGCCCAAATGTCAGATCACTTAGAAGTAATAAAGTAACTTCGAGAATAAAGGCGGTCATTAAAAATTTGACAACTAATGCAGATATATGCTTCAATGTTGTATCTCCTTTAAGTATTATACTATTAGATATGATGATATTATTCCCAATTTAGTAATACTTATGCAAAAAAAAGGATATCAAAAAAGCGAAAAGAGACTGTTATAAATCAGATTTAACGGGAACCATAATTCCTATAAAATCTGCTTCATCACAGCCTCTTTCGAGGTTTTATTATTCTTCGGCGGCCAGTTGTTCCCATAATTCCATGAGCTCAAGCAGTCGATCCTCAATTGATTTCTTTTCCTCATTTAATTCAAGTAGCTTTTGAACATTGGTAAAGATGTCTTCCTTCGTTAGTAGTTCATCAATTTCGTCATTTCGTGCTTCCAGTTGATGAATCTCATCCTCTGTTTTTTTTAAATCATTCTTTCGTTTACGAAGCCTTGCCTGTTCTTCCTTTTGCTGCTGCCAGTTCTGTTTGTTCTCCGTATCAGACTCCGCAATCGATTGGTTAGAAGGGGTTGCAAAAGCTGCCGTCGGAAAGGCTCCCGGTTTACCAGAGGCAGCCGGAGCGGTTGAAACAGCCCTGCCTAAGTTGGCGGCTTCCACCTCGGGCTTTTTCTCCAGATAATAATCATAGTTTCCTATGTAATTAAGTAAGGATTGCTCTGTTAAATCCAGAATCCGGGTAGCAGTTTTATTAATAAAATAACGATCATGGGATACATAGAGTACGGTGCCGTTGTAATGGTTAATGGCATTCTCTAAAATTTCTTTAGAGGTAATATCCAAATGGTTTGTTGGCTCATCCAAAATCAGTAGATTTGCCTCCGACAGCATTAGCTTAGCGAGGGAGACACGCCCTCGCTCACCGCCGCTAATATCCTTAATACGCTTAAATACGTCATCCTCTGTAAAGAGAAAGGCAGCAAGGATGTTGCGGATCGCAGTATTGTCCAAGTTAGGATAGGTATCCTGTAATTCGTCAAATAGAGTTTTGTCCGGATCCAGCACCTGATGCTCCTGATCATAATATCCTACCTGAACCTTTGAACCCAGCTTAATTTGCCCAGCATCAGAATCTACTTGTCCGTTAATAATTTTTAAAATAGTTGTCTTACCGGTGCCGTTATTTCCGATGATAGCAACCTTTTCACCGCGCTTGATTTCGAAATTTAAATCTTGAAATAGAGTCAGGTGCTCATATGATTTTGCCAGGCCGGTTACCGACAGCACATCATTTCCACTCATTATCCGGGGTTCCAGGTGAAAATGCATCTCTGTGTGCTCCACCGGACGGTCAACACGTTCAATCTTATCAAGCATTTTTTCACGGCTCTCAGCACGTTTAATGGATTTCTCCCTGTTAAAGGAACGAAGCTTTGCAATTACTTCTTCCTGATGCTTGATTTCCTGCTGCTGGTTAAGGTATTGCTTTAACATGGCGCTCTGAAGCATGGCTTTTTTCTGTGCATAGTCAGAGTAATTTCCTTCGAAGGTCTGACATTTGGAAAAATCCAGCTCAACAATCTTAGAGACAACCTTATCCAGGAAGTACCGGTCATGGGCAACCACAATAACAGCTCCATTATAATTAAGTAAAAAGGTCTCTAACCAAGCGATGGATATTAAGTCTAAATGGTTCGTAGGCTCGTCCAATAGGATTATGTCTGGCTTTGAGAGCAGGAGCTTTCCTAATGCAATACGGGTTTTTTGACCACCGGAGAGAGTATTTACCTTCTTATCAAAGTCCTCTTCGGTAAAGCCGAGACCTTTTAAGATACCGGTTACTTCGCTTTTATAGGCATAGCCATTTTTTTGCTCGAATTCATGGGTCAGTCTGGTGTAGGTATTTAGCATTTGATTTAATTGATCCCCGGTCGCGTGCTTCATTTCAACCTCGAGGGTTCGGATGTTGGCATCTAAATCAATAACATCCTGTTTTACCGTAAGCATTTCTTCATATATTGTACTGTCTGAAGACAGGTTCTGATGCTGGGCAAGATATCCGATGGAGCTTCCCTTTGATAAAATTACTTCACCGTCATCAGCCGGCATTTCTTTCATAATTATTTTTAATAAGGTAGACTTACCGGCGCCGTTAATCCCAACAATCGCAACCTTTTCCTTGTCATTTACATGAAAGGATATCGCTTTTAGGATTTGATTAGTGCCGAAAGACTTGCTTATATTATTGCAAGCGAGAATCATATTAACCTCCGTGTGCCATGATAATGTCACTGTATTCAAGTGAATCAGCTTACTGAATATCATGGATATGTTTATTCCGCTGTTAATTTTAACATAGGATTTCCTACAAGTAAAGTAAGGTGCAGTACTTTCCTGCAACGATATTGTGTTAAAATTAGATTATTCATAACTTTTATCAAAAGATATCCCACTGTAATACATTGACTTATTCTTAACGATTGCATATAATTGTAGTTATAGAAAAATGTCTCGTAAAAAAATATGCGAGTCTTGGGAACAGGAGGAGAATCATTGTACAAGAAAGAAATTTCAAAAGCTGTTATTAATAGATTACCGAGATACTACCGTTATTTGGGGGATCTATTAGAGAAGGATGTTGTACGTATCTCTTCGAAAGAATTAAGTGAAAAAATGAGGGTAACCGCCTCCCAGATTAGACAGGATCTAAATAATTTTGGAGGTTTTGGACAACAGGGGTATGGATATAATGTTGAATACCTTCATTCTGAAATTGGAAAAATTCTTGGATTGGATACAAAATATAATGTAGTCATCATTGGTGCCGGTAATTTAGGACAGGCACTGGCAAATTATACGGATTTTGAACGACGAGGCTTCTATGTGATCAGCATCTTTGATATCAGTCCGGCACTGATTGGAACGGAGATCAGAGGGATTACCGTAAGGGCAAATGAAGAAATGGAAGCTTTTGTAAGGGATAATCAAGTTGATATTGCCGCAATTACAGTTCCGAAAACAAAAGCGCCTTCTGTGGCAAACGAACTTGTGAAATGGGGCGTAAAAGGTATCTGGAACTTCGCGCCAACAGATCTTAACTTACCCAAAGATGTTACTGTTGAGAATGTTCATCTGGCAGATAGTTTGATGAAGCTTTCTTATCGTTTATCCGGAAAGGATGATAAGAAGATATAAATTACTAACTGCATGGAAAGGGTCGGAGCATTTCGCCTATGGCTAAGAAAGAAAAACAGAGCGAATTTCATAATTTAGTAAAGAATAAAAAACTTCCGATTCTAACACTGGATAATCGGTGGCATGAAATATTTACAGAGGATGAAAAAACGCAATCGATTAAACAATTAGAGCAGCAAGTGAATGACCTTCTGAAAAGACAGGGAAAATTAGTTAATGATATTAAGGATATGAAGAAGCTTAAGAATAACCTGATCAAAGAAATCATGGCTAATATGGATATCAGCAAAAACGAGGCTGGACGGGAAAAAGATAAAAAGCTCAGTAAGAATAAACAATTCATTACAGAATTGAATGAAAAGCTGGAACAGGCTATGGATGAATTAGGTGACCTGCCGTATCAAATCAAAGAGGTTAATGAGGCTTTGATGGCGGAGAGTGTCACCCTATTCTATGAGCGTCTGGAACAGAATAAGGCAGAATTAAAAGAAGTGGCTGACTGGATTAATACCATCCGGGAGGAATTAAAGCATAAGATACTTCTCAAACAGGATCTGGAGGTAAATAATACTCAGATCTATACATACATGCATGATGTATTGGGAGCAGAGCTTATGGAGCTGTTTGATAAAGAGTATCATGTAAAAAAATAAGAGCGAAGAATAAGTGTAATAATATTTTATTCCTTCGTAATTAAAAGTTAAGATAGATTTGTAAGGTCAGTAGCGGATTATATCCTTGGGAGGTTCATGTGATTACCGGAATTGGAGTGGATTTGGTGGAAATACACCGTGTAGTGCAGGCCTGTCAGAAAGAACATTTTAAGCTGCGGTGTTTTACAGAAGCGGAAATTGAATTAATACAGTTAGATCAGAAAAAAGCTGCAGATAACTTTGCTGTAAAGGAAGCGATAGCAAAGATGTTTGGAACAGGTTTTCGCGACTTCGGCCTAAAGGATATTGAGGTATTAAGGGACGAGCTGGGAAAACCCTTTGTTAATCTTTATGGGAAGGCAAAGGAACTGGCAATGACGCAAGGAATTACTAAGATACATGTTACTATTTCAAATACAAAGGAGTTTGCTAACGCATTTGTAGTTGGGGAGGCTTGATATGAAGTTTGCTGTGAATTCTGATGAAATGAAAAAAATTGATGATTATTCCATACACGATTTTGGAATTCCGGCTTTAGATTTAATGGAGCAGGCCGCGAAGGCAGTCGTTGCAGTAATGGAAAAACGAATGAATAAAACAGACCATATCTTGGCGGTCTGTGGCTCGGGAAATAATGGTGGTGATGGAGTTGCAGCAGGTAGAATTCTGTATTTACAGGGCTATCATGTTGCTATTCTTTTTATAGGCGATGAAAACAAGATTTCTGATTCTATGAAAGTTCAGCTTGAAATGGCAAAAAGAATTGGTATTCCAATGGAAAACAGAAGCAAGCTGTCTGAATATAATATAATAATTGACTCCATTTTCGGGGTCGGACTTACTAGGCCGGTAACCGGCGAGTATGAAGAAGTAATCAATGAGATTAACCAAGGAAATCACTATGTCTATTCCGTAGATTTGCCCTCCGGAATCTCTGCTAATGACGGAAAAGTTATGCAGGTAGCAATAAAAGCAGATGAAACCATCACCTTTGGTCACAATAAATTAGGTCTTATTTTATATCCGGGTGCAGAGTATGCAGGGAGGTTAACGATAGCTGATACCTGTTTTCCTCAGATTGCAACCGACCAGGTTGAACCGGAATTTCAATATTATGAGCCTTTTGACCTGGGGAAGCTTCCAAAGAGAAAAAGTAATGGACATAAAGGAAGTTTTGGGAAGGTACTTGTAATCGCAGGTAGTGAAGGGATGAGCGGAGCAGCTTACCTTTCTGCAAAAGCGGCTTACCGTACAGGTGCAGGCCTGGTAAAAATCTTAACCTCTAAAGCGAATCGGCTTATTCTCCAAACACTGTTGCCAGAGGCTTTATTTTCCGCCTATGATGAAGATAGGCTGGAAGAAGATAGGCAGTTCAAACTCCTTCAGGAGCTGGATTGGGCAACAGTCATTGTAGTCGGACCTGGTCTGGGTCTGACGGCAACTGCGGAAGCATTGTTAGAATTAGTGATCGGTAAAGCAAAGGTACCGTTGATTATAGATGCAGATGCGATTACCCTATTAGCGAGAAAGCTGAAATCTATCGTTGATGTGAAAGAAAATCATTTGTTCAAAGGAGAGGAGACAAAGATAGAGAATCAAGAAAAGCAAGGGAAGGGTGTTGAAGGCAGAGAACGATGGACTGCGTTAACATCGATGTTAAAGGAAAATACCATACTAACTCCTCACTTGTTAGAGCTTGCAAGATTAATGGGACTTTCTGTATCAGAAGTTTCCGATAATCTGGTTGACACTGGGAATCAATGTTCTTATAATAATAAGTTGATATATGCCATAAAGGATGCTAGAACTCTGGTGGTACAGGAAAGCAAAAGATATATTAATATATCTGGAAATAATGGGATGGCTACCGGAGGCAGCGGTGATGTACTTACTGGAATCATTGCCGCACTCATTGCCCAGGGAATGAAGGAATATGAGGCTGTCTGCCTAGGAGTGTATCTTCATGGCTTGGCAGGGGATGTGGCAGCGAGGGAAAAGGGAGTATACTCTTTGATGGCAAGTGATATTATAGGTTCGCTTGAGGTTGTACTAAAGCAGGCAAGTGAATGATGATATTTTCCATGAAATTCAACATGGATCAGACACAGGGAAAGGCTAGCGATAATATTATGAAAGTAGAACATTGTGCACAAAAGGATGAACGTTACTATAGAGTGCAGGCAAGTGTAGACTTAAATGCGATAAAACATAATCTTTTAGAAGTAAAAAATAAACTTAAAAGTGATACCAGGCTTATGGTTATTATCAAAGCAGATGCCTATGGGCATGGGGCAATACCCCTTGCAAAGGCACTTGGCGATAGTGGAGAAATTGATGCGTTTGGTGTTGCCATAATTGAAGAGGCTGTTGAACTACGGGAAGCCGGTATCGAATTACCAATGTTAATCTTAGGCTATACACCGAAAGAACAATACGATCAGGTAGTTGCTTACAATGTGGCACAGACGGTTTTCCAATATGAGATGGCACAGGCTCTTTCCGAGGAAGCCATTAGGCAGGGGAAGTCAGCAAAAATTCATATTAAGCTCGATACAGGAATGAATCGAATTGGATTTTCCGATACGCAAAAAAGCATTGAAGAGATTAAGTGTATTGCTGCATTACCGGGAATTGAATTAGAAGGTTTGTATTCTCATTTTGCCAGAGCTGATGAGACAGAGAAAGCAAGTACATTTAACCAATTGGAACGATACATAAAGTTCGTTGCTATGTTAGAAAAAGAGCAGATTTTCATACCAGTGAAACATATTGCAAATAGTGCTGGAATTATTGAATTTCCAGAAGCATATTTTAATATGACACGGTGTGGGATTGCTACCTATGGCATATATCCCTCAGATATGGTTGACAAAGAAGAAATTAAGCTGATCCCGGCTATGGAGTTAAAGACCCATGTAATCTATGTAAAGGATGTTGAAGCCGGAGAAGGAATCAGCTATGGTGCAACCTATGTTACACAAGAGCGTAGAAGGATAGCAACGATTCCAGTCGGATACGCAGATGGTTATTCCAGAAACCTTTCTAATCATGGAAAAGTTATTATACATGGTAAGTATGCACCAATTGTCGGACGGATTTGTATGGATCAGTTCATGGTGGATGTTACAGATTTGCCGGATGTAAAGCAAGGTGATATTGTGACTTTACTGGGAAGAGATGGCGATGCTTACATTTCAGCAGAAGAATTATCACAGTGGTCCCATTCTTTTGCTTATGAATTGGTTTGTACTGTAGGAAAAAGAATTCCCAGAGTATATACTGAATTAGAAAACGACAACTAGGAGATGGAATATACCTTTGTAAAATATGAAGCTTAGGATAAGCACATATTGATATTAGACTGTTTTTGCTTTACATGTGCCGAGGATACGAGTGCACATTTTAGAACAATATGCTACATACCATGGAAGTTTACTGAGATGGTATACACACGAAAAAATTGGCAATAATAAAGTTAAGCCTAATATTGGAGTGTGAATAAAGTGGTCATAAAAAGAGGAGATATCTTCTATGCGGATTTAAGACCGGTAGTCGGATCCGAACAGGGTGGCGTCAGACCGGTTCTGATTGTTCAAAATGATACAGGTAATAAACATAGTCCAACTGTAATTTGTGCAGCAATAACATCTAAGATGAATAAAGCAAAGCTGCCAACTCATGTTGAACTGGATGCTGATAAATATGGAATTGTCAAGGACTCTGTAATACTACTAGAGCAGGTTCGTACTATTGACAAATCACGGCTGAAAGAAAAGGTGTGTCATTTGGACCGGGATGTATTAAAGAAAATTGATAAAGCATTAATCATCAGCTTTTCTTTAGATACATATTATAAATAAATACCATACGAAAAAGGAGTAAAAATCATACAATGGACGATGGCAATCCCATTTCGGGAATGATAATTATCTTATTGCTGATTCTATTTAATGCATTGATTGTTTGCGCAAAGAATGCAATTAGTAATGTGAGCGAGAGTAATGTAAAGAAGAAAGCGGACGGTGGTCAAGGGAGTGCAAAAAAACTCCTTCGGATCATCGAAAAGCCAAGCAGATATCTCAATGTAATGGAGCTGCTGCAAAGCTTTATCAATGTAGTGATCGGTATGACATTTTTCTCATACTTTCTACCTACGATTGAAAAATCCACGATAAATAGCGGATTAGTAATTGATTTTGCAATCATAAAGCCTATCTACTATATCTTGTTTACTGTGTTACTTGTGTATGCCACAGTACTATTTGGTTTGATCATTCCAAGAAGATTTGCGACAAAGTATGCAGAAGTAATTGCCTATAGGATGGTTGGAATCATCCGTTTTCTTGGCTTTGTGTTTTATCCCGTGGCTTGGCTCTTGGAAGCCTTGTTAAACCTGTTACTGCGGATTTTTGGGATTAAGCCCTTTGATTTAACTGATAATGTAACAGAAGAAGAAATTATATCTATGGTAAATGAAGGCCAGGAACAGGGTGTTCTGGATGCCGATAAGGTAGAAATGATTTCTAATATTATGGGCTTTAGCAGTAAAGAGGCTCAGGATATCATGACACCGAAAAAGAAAATCATTGCAATTGACACGGAGATGTCACTGGAAGAAGCAATGCGCTTTATGCTGTCGGAGAATTATTCCAGATATCCGATTTATGAAGATAATAGGGATAATATGATTGGTATCCTTCATATGAAGGATGTTGTAGGTGCTTACATATCGGAAGAGCTAAAGACTAAACCGATTAAAGAGATAGCCAGAGAACCGTATTTTGTGCCAGATACACAGAATATTAATATTCTGCTTCACGATATGCAATCAAAGAACATCCATATGGCGATCGTAATCGACGAGTATGGGCAAACAGCAGGACTGGTAGCTTTGGAAGACTTACTCGAGGAAATCGTGGGTAATATTCAGGACGAATATGATGAAGAGGAAAGCTTAATTATCTCCTCCGATGATAAGAGTATTACCGTAAAGGGTTCCATCAGCCTTGAGGAATTAGAGGATGAGTTAAATATCGTTCTTCATAATGACGATTTTGATACCTTAAATGGACTATTAATTTCCTTGATGGATCGAATTCCCGGGGATGGTGAAACGGCAACCTTGATTTATCAGGGATATCAATTCGACGTATTGGAAACCAGAAATAAGATGACTGAGCAGGTACGAATCATGAAACTTCCGGAGGAAGTTAATATAACGAAAAGCTCGGATGAAGATAATTAAAGTATGTAAGCGATCTAAAATCTATAAGTATAATAAAGCATATAAGAATATTAAAAGAGTACCGCCCGTCAATTATAACGAGCGGTACTCTTTTTATTAGATATATACTTGGGACATGATTTACACAATATTAACTCAATATTAACAGCCAAATGATGGAAAATTTTACAAACCATTTGTTATAGTTATTATGTAATCATCAACAAATCAAAAGGAGACCGAGTTATGAAAGGTAAATCAAAAAGAGTTCTAAGTGCGGTACTTGTAGTACTACTAATCGCGGTAACAATTATTATCCCTACTCGTTATAACAATGTTAATGCATCCATTAGCCAGACAAGCATCAGTAAAGTTGTAAAGAAAACTGGAACCAAAGCTCCCAAATATATTTTCCTTTTTATTGGGGATGGAATGAGTTATCCTCAAATTCAAGCAACCTCCTATTATTTGGGAACGACAGAATCTAAGGGTGGAGTGAAAACACAAGCGTTAAGCTTTATGAATTTCCCGATTGCCGGCTCTGCACAAACCTTTGACAGTACCTCATTTTGTCCAGATTCTGCATCTACCGCAACCTCTATTTCAACCGGACATAAGACCTATAGTGGAACTATTAATATGGATACCACATTTACAACCTCCTATGAAACCATTGCTGAGAAGCTAAAGAAGCAGCTGGGCTATAAAGTTGGAGTTGTAAGCTCTGTAAATATGAACCATGCGACCCCAGCTGCCTTCTACGCACACCAGGCATCCAGAAATAATTATTATGAAATTGGTTTAGAGATGATATCCAGCAACTTTGATTATTTTGCAGGCGGAGAACTGTTAAAGCCTACCGGTAATAATAAGGACAAAACAAGCCTTTATGAGCTTGCTAAGAAGGAAGGCTACCAGGTGGCTACGACTCAGGCAGCTGCAGCTAATTTAAGTGCCGGCTCCAAATCAATTGTTGTCTCTGAGAAATTAGCTGATTCTGGTTCGATGTCCTATGAAATTGATGCAGCGAGCGACGAATGGCATCTTTCAGACTATGTCGAAAAGGGAATTGAAGTACTGAACAATAAGAAGGGCTTTTTCATGATGGTAGAAGGCGGTAAGATTGACTGGGCCTGTCATGCTAATGATGCTGCCTCCACAATTCATGATACAGCAGCTTTTAGCGATGCAGTTGATGTAGCAATTGAATTCTATAATGAGCATCCGGAGGAAACCTTAATCCTGGTTACCGGAGATCATGAAACAGGTGGATTAACCATTGGCTTTGCCGGTACTAATTATGATACCTATTTGACAAATCTAGAAAACCAGAAAATATCTTATGCAAAATATGATTCACAGTATGTTGCCAACTATAAGAAGAATGCAACGAACTTCACTGCTGTATTAGCTGACATTGAGAAATATTTTGGACTGGTTGCAAAAAATAAAGCTACTTCATCAACAAATAAAAATCTGATACTGACTGAATATGAGTACAATAAATTATATGATGCTTATCAGATGACCCTGAAACAGACCAAAGAGCTGGATGAGAATGAATATGTGCTATATGGTACTTATGAGCCTTTAACAGTAACAATCACCCATATTTTAAATAACAAATCCGGTATTGACTTTACATCCTATTCCCATACGGGCTTGCCGGTTCCGGTCTTTGCAATTGGAAATGGTGCGGAATTATTTGAGGGATATTATGATAACACGGATATTTATAAGAGTGTTGCAAAGCTTACTAAGGTAAAGTAATTGTATTACTAGGTGCATGGGATATTAAAGGTAGATGTGATTATACCATCAGAGTTCATAGTTATATCCGCTATTCTATAGTATAATTCTATGCGCTATAAGCTGCCAGATTCAGGCTAGTATAAAGTTAGGTCTGTGTCTGGCAGCTAACTATAATGAAATATATTAAAAATACGATTTAGAGGAGTAGTATGGCTAAATTAAGTAGAAAAAGAGTTATATCCATCTTTTCCATTTTAGTTAGTATCTTCCTTATTGTGATACTATTATTTTTACCAACCGGGTATGAAGATGCGGTGATATATCAGGGGGCCGATCGTACCGTTGGAGAAATTGTTGCAATTGATAATAGCATGTTAATCAGTACGGGCTTGATACAAACTGGAGAGCAAAAATGTAGAGTGAAGCTTCTTGGTGGAAAGTTCAAGGGAGAAGTAGTGGATGGTGTAAATATGCTGAATGGCTCTCTTGAGCAGGACAAATTATTTGCCATAGGCGATCGAGCTCAGATATTAGTCAGCTATGAAGGAGAGATAATTAACTCAATTAGCATGATTGATCATTTCAGACTTAACAAGGAGCTTATTCTGGCAGGTATCTTTGTAGTTCTGTTAATTGCATATGCAGGAGTCAGCGGAGTTAGAACGGTGCTGTCCTTTGCAATTACCGTACTGATGATCTGGAAGGTGTTGGTACCCTGTTATCTGAAGGGATATAATCCGGTAATCTTAGGATTAATGGTATGCTTGGTGCTGACGGTAATTACAGTGGTTCTAGTATACGGAGCAGATCGCAGAGCCTTAGCAGCAAGCTTGGGGTCTATCATTGGAATTGGTATGACAGCTCTTTTGGGAATTGTCTTTACAGGGATGTACAATATCCATGGTGCGGTGATGCCCTATTCAGAAAGCCTGCTCTACAGCGGATATTCCCATTTGAACCTGACAAAGATTTTTATGGCAAGTATTTTCATTGGGTCTTCCGGTGCAGTTATGGATTTGGCTGTAGATATCACTTCATCTGTATGGGAAGTAGTGGAGCACAGGCCGGAAATCACCTGGAAGGAGGCCACCCGCTCCGGTATCAATGTTGGACGTGCAGCCTTGGGAACTCAAACGACCACTTTATTATTGGCTTATTCGGGAGGTTACGTATCTCTCCTGATGGTGTTTATGGCTCAGGGAACCCCAATTTATAATATCCTTAATTATAAATACATAGCGTCTGAGATTTTAGAGACTTTAATCGGAAGTATCGGGCTTGTTACTGTGGCGCCATTGACAGCGCTCGTCTGTGGTATATTGTTTACACAAGGAATAAAAAAAGAGCATAACAACTTATCTGTTTAGATAGGTTGCTATGCGCTTTTTTTGTTACACAGCAGGGGAGCTGTATAACCATAGCGTATAATAGGGTGGGAGTAGAAAGTGTTTTATCACTGTCTATGTGAATAGTATACATAGAAAATGTGTATATATTGTGAAGATATTATAAAAATAAAATGAAAACCATAAAATTAGTTATAAATAAAAGAGAAAAAAATATTAGATTTATGAAATGAAGCAGCATGTTAGATGATTTTCTACCTAGCATGCTGCTTCATAATACTGATTCACGTATTAAGAATTTAAGAATAAAAATAGAACCGTAAGAAATCGCAACGCGAGTTCTCCGGTTCTACATTAAAGGGAGGAGGAGAGTGAATATATACATTTCACTTTATTCTATGAAAAACAACTTTCTTATTCAGCGCAAGCATATTAGCCAGTGAGCACATGCTTATAAGATTTCTGTAATCCATATTAGATAAAGCAGCTTACTGATTCATCATTTCTTTATTATAGAAGCTAGATATGAGGAAATTATGTATAAATTGAATATATTTTGTTAACATTATCGGTCAAATTGAATAAAATCGAGATTAAGACAGATAGTTTAACAAATATTTACAATGGAATCATTGATACCTTTTACTTGAAATCATCCATAAAAGTATGTAAAATAGAAGGTAGAGCGTGTACTCAAATAGCTAGAAAGTCTAGCAATTTGAGTTCTTGCTAATGACATATCAATGGGAGAGATCTATGCGCATAGGATTGTTACGACATTTTAAAGTAAATTGTCCTCATAAGAAAATGATGACCTCCAAAGAATTTCGCGAATGGTCAGAAAAATATGAGGTATCAAAGGTTATAAAAAACAAAGTTGAAATGTATGGGATCGAATGGGACATCTGCTATGCCAGTGATTTGCCGAGGGCTATTACCACAGCGAAAGATGTGTACTGCGGTAACCTTATCATTGATAAATTACTAAGGGAAGTGGATAATGCTCCATTTATTCATACAGAAAGAATTAAGCTTCCCTTTGAAATATGGCATATCTGTGGGAGACTAGCCTGGTACTTTAAATCGAAAAGTCAGCCCGAAAACATTAAGCAGACCAGACAGAGGATTAATGAGTTCCTGGATCGGATTGATTGGTCGCAGGAGAATGTACTGATTGTGTTCCATGGTTTTATGCTCTATAACTTACAAAAAGAGCTTCGCAAGCGTGATTTTGAAGGTGAGAAAGTAAAAATTGTAAAAAACGGTGTATTATATGAATATATCAGAGAAGAACAGAAGGACGTACTAGCTGATGAGAATAACGCTGATTTGTGTGGGTAAGTTAAAGGAAAAGTATCTGACTCAAGGAGTGGCGGAATATGCAAAACGCTTGAGCAGGTATTGTACCTTGGAGGTAATAGAATTGGCGGATGAGAAAACACCGGATAACGCATCTGCAGCATTGGAGGACATAATTAAGAAGAAAGAAGGAGAGCGGATTCTAAAAGCCATAAAGGAGGATTCCTATTGCATCGCCCTCGCCATTGGCGGAAAGCAAATATCCTCAGAGGAATTAGCCGAGAAGCTAGATTCTCTTGGTATCTCAGGAAACAGTCAAATTAGCTTCATCATAGGAGGCTCACTTGGCTTATCTGCTGAAGTTCTAAACCGTGCAGACTATATGCTCAGCTTCTCTAAAATGACTTTTCCTCATCAGTTGATGAGAATGATACTATTGGAACAGATCTACCGGGCATTTCGCATCAATCATAATCAACCTTATCACAAGTAAAATAATGAAGAATAAGTATCAAAAATAAGAGCTGATGCATTGCATCAGCTCTTATGGTTTACCTATTCAACAATCAATTAAGCAACTGTTACGTTAACAGCCTGCATACCTCTTTGACCTTTTTCTAAGTCAAAAGAAACCTTCTGACCTTCTTCTAAAGTCTTGAAGCCGTTTGATGCGATACCGGAGAAATGTACGAATACATCCTCGCCACCGTTATCGTTAGTGATGAAACCAAAACCTTTTTGTGCGTTAAACCATTTTACTGTACCGTTATTCATGAAAGATACCTCCAAAAAAAAATTAATATTGTGTATTTTATTACTTATAAAAAAATCACATATTTTTGTAAGTCATTAAATGCATTAATGACTTACAAAAATATGTGAGTTCATACATGACAATTAAAATACCAAAGTCATTCTAACATACCTGTCTTCATTTGTAAACCTATTTTTCTGTAATATTTAAGACAAATTTCACCTAAATTCTTGTAAAATGCTCTCAACCAGCACAATAATCACAAAAAAACTTCTCACATAAAAGAAAAACCTCATATTAATCAAAAAGCATCCCAAATAAATAAGTCACAAAACACACAAAAAATTAACATAAAATTTAATCCGCAAAATCATTTATTAAAAAACACTCATCTAGAAATCATAATACAAATTAAAGACAAATCACAAAGCCTTTCCTTCCTAACCCAAACAACTCACCAAATTCAAAAAAATAGTATAATCCAAAACCTAAAAATAGAGGAAGGAGTTCTGCCAAACCATACACTTCGCCTCTGTTTCTTAAGGGGTACAGAGACGAAAGCCCGACAGAATGATAGGATACTCCCCATAATGCACTGTTTGACGAACACACAGCTGATTTTGTAAGTCCAGAGCGAACATGTCAATGTCCGATCTGGACTTACAAAATCAGCTGTGTGTATGTCAACCTGTGTGTGAGGGGAGTGTCCTATCATTCTGTCTCACAACCCAAAACACCCCTTAAGAAACAGACCCACAACCCATCAAAGGCAGTACTCCTTCCTCGGGCAACAGCACTTAATTACATAAACCCAAAGTACCTCATAATCCCAATATAGATTCCATAAGCAAAGCCGTACTGGTTATCCCGAAGTTTCTGGGCATCGGAACTGTTAGTCAAGTAACCCAGCTCTACTAACACAGAGGTCATATTGCTTCTGCGTAGCACAAACAAGGAAGGCCGTTCCCGAATTCCATTATTCTTCGTACCTACAGTCTGTGTAATTCCATTCATGATTTGCTGAGCGAACCATTGTGCCTGAGTATTAAGTTGAAAAATATAAATTTCGGTTCCGTTTATGGCTGGATTCGGATTAGCATTACAGTGAATGCTGATAAAATAATCCGCAGGCCATTCATTTGCAAGTCGTACCCGTTCTGCAAGGCTTGAAGCATTAGAAGTTCCAAGCACAGTAGTTGGCGTTGGCCGTGATAAACGAGCATCGAATCTTGGATCCGCATTTAATAGATCCGCCAAGTACACTCCCACTTGATAGGTAATATCTTCTTCTCGAAGTCCATTTCCGGTAGCACCTGCGTTATGTGAGCCCGTTGGGTTGTGACCTTGATCAATAAAAATATTGATAGCCAAAGAAACACTTCCTTTTCATTTTACTATTACTATAATATTCGAATACACCTAAGCGGTTACAACTCAAGGTAGCATTTTCTTGGAACAAAATCTTCCTAATGGTAATTTACATAGGTGGATGATATACTATAGCTATGCTGGAAGAGAGGGGTCAGAAATGCCAAAAAATCGAGTAGGGGATGGGAAAAATAAGAAAGATAGTGCGATAAAATTCGCCACATTGTTTAGCATTATACTGGGTGTTTTAATTATGATAACAGGTATGATTTATTATAAATATTATGTCACCGGACTAAAGATCTCGGATACGGAGGAGTTTAGTGAATATGGATACCATTATGCTATTATCTCTGAGGAAGAGGATGCCACCTTCTGGGATGCAATTTATCAGGGGGCTTGTGAAAAAGGTAAGGAACAGAATGTATTTGTCGAAGAGATGGGGCGTAATCTATCCAAGGATTATTCCTTAGAAGACTTGTTTCAAATAGCAATCGCTGCTAAGGTGGATGGCATCATTTTAGAACCCAACGGAGGGGGAGAGACGGTCGCATTAATTAAGGAGGCTGACCGGGCAGGGATTCCGGTGGTGACAGTACTTCAGGATGAGCCGGAGAGTGAGCGAAAAAGCTATATAGGGGTTAATAGCTATACCCAGGGTCAGATTTATGGCAAAGAGGTAATGGATATTGTTAAAGCTGGTAAGAAAAATATAGTTCTGCTGCTGAGTCAAAATTCAACGGATGCAAGTCAGAATATGATCTATTCCAGTATTTTGGAAGCGACGAATACAGCTCAAGTATCGGTAAAATCCATTATTATAAACGAAGAAAGCAGCTTTGGTTCTGAAGAAGAGATCAGAAAGCTGATTATGGATGAGAACAGTCCGACGGATTTGTTGGTTTGTCTGACTGCAGCGGATACCTTAAGCGCTTATCAGGCGGTAGTTGATTATAATAAAGTGGGACAGGTAGATATCATTGGTTATTATGATTCGGATATCATTTTGTCAGCAATTGAAAAGGATATTATTCATTCTACGATGACCATTGATGCGAACCAAATGGGGGCTTACTGTGTGGAAGCTCTGACAGAGTACCGTGAAACAGGCAATGTCAGTGATTATTACTCTGTAGATATTGATATCATAAATAAGAGTAATTATTTGAACTATCTGGATGAGTGAAGGTAAGAATGAGGATAAAGCATAATGAAACTGAAAAAGAAGGGCTCGATTCGAAGAAAGTTAATCATTGTATTTACGCTATCTTATTGCATTGTACTTTTTGCGAATTTATTCTTATACAACAATATAAATAGGTCCATCGGAACCATTGATCAGGTTTTTAAAAGCAATGCCGAACTAAATGATCTGTTGGAGGCTTTGACAGCCGTACACGGGTATGTATATGAATATCTGAACACGAAAAGCTCTGAATCCTTGGAGAGCTATTACCGAAGTGAGCAGGAATATCATGCGCTTGTGGAGGGACTGGAAGGTGAAACCACAGATAACGACATGCTCCTGATGCAGAAAAATATTAAGAATATGTCTCAAACCTATCTCGTGCTGCTGGATGCGACTGTGGATGCCAAACGAGGGCGTAATCTTGAAAAATATAATAATTCCTATGAGGAAGCATCCAACATATATGATTATATCAGTACATATATCAATAGCTTAAATAATGAAAAGTTTCAATATAATTCAGAGAAGTATGGTCTGCTTCTGCTTTCTCTGCGGTATCTTGAGGTTATCAGTACTTCGTTTTTGATTGTAATTACCTTAGTCAACATTGTACTCATCATCATTTTAACCAGAAGTATCACAGATCCCCTTATGAAACTGACGCAAACGGCTTACGAAGTTGCCGGAGGTAACTTTCAAGTGGATCTGGTGCACGTCAATTCCTCGGATGAGGTGGAAATCGTAACCCGTGCCTTTAATAATATGATTGTTAGTATTCATCAATACATCATAAAGACCAAAGAGAGTATGGAACTGGAGAGCAAAATGATGGAACGGGAATTGATGATGACGAATCATTTAAAGGATGCTCAGTTAAAAAACCTGCAAGCTCAAATTAATCCACATTTTTTATTTAATACCTTAAATGCCGGAGCACAGCTTGCCATGCTGGAGGGTGCGGATAAAACCTGTCTCTTTATTGAAAATATGGCTAACTTCTTTCGTTCTAATATGAAGAGCTTTGACCGGGATTCCACCATCGGTGATGAGGTAAGACTGGTGGACAGCTATATTTATATTCTAAATGTCAGATTTTCCGGAGGAATAAACTTTGCCAGGGAGATCGATGAAAGTGTATTGGAGGTTAAAGTTCCAAGCCTGATATTACAACCGATTGTAGAAAATGCAGTGAATTACGGGATCAGGGATATTGAATATAGCGGAGAAATCCGTCTTTGTGTGGAGCAGAGGGAGAATCATATTGATATCATCATCCGTGACAACGGCGTAGGCCTGAAGCAGGGAGTTTCGGAACAAATTATGAATGGTACTTTTGATAGAAACAGGGAAGCGCAGGACGCTGCTGTGACAAAGGACTCTAATGGAATCGGACTCAACAATGTAATTCAGCGGTTACAGCTTTATTATAATCAGGAAGGACTGTTTCATATAGAAAGTCAAGGGCGTTATCAAGGGACTACGGTAACAATACATATACCTAAGTAGCTAGAGTAGTATTAGAAAAAAATATAGCAAAAGGTTGAGAATCTGAATCAGTAAATATTTTTAAAATAACATAAATAACTACTTTTCTAAAGTATAAAATGACAACTGCTTTGTTTTCACGATAACAGCAGATAGGAGCTTTTATGTACAAAATAATGCTAGCAGATGATGAAGGAATTATGATTGACTCCTTACGGTTTATTATTGATAAGAACTTTGGTGAGGCTTGCATTGTAGAGCATGCCACCACAGGCAGGAGTGTAATTGAGCTTGCTGAGAATTTTAAACCGGATATTGCCTTTATGGATATTCAAATGCCCGGGATTAATGGAATTGATGCAATGAAGGAAATCAGGAGATTAAATTCCACCGTGATTTTTATTGTTTTAACCGCCTTTGACCGGTTCAAATACGCAAAGGAAGCAATTAATCTGGGAGTGCTTGAGTACCTTACTAAGCCGGTCAGCCAGACCACCGTGGTGCAGGTGCTGCAAAAAGCAATGAAGCAGATTGAGGAGGAGCGAACCAAGCGACGAAACGATTTAATGATACGTGAAAAGCTTGAAATAGTACTGCCAATCCTTGAGAATGATTTTATTTACACTACGATTTCCGGATATGATTTTAACCGGGAGGGAGTTGATTTTAAAAGCCTGCTCGGCATTGAAGAAGAATATGGAATGATGATAGTGATGGAGTTCGGAGATTCCCTGGTGGATGGTATTTTGACCAACCCGGTGGGGGTTAGTGTAAAAGCTCAATCCTTTTATCAGACCATTCGAAATCAATGGAAGGAAGAATTCCCCTGTATTGTAGGGCCGATTATGGTAAACAAAATTGTGGTCTTTCTGCCTAGCACAAAATTGTCCTTGGAATATGATGAACGAATTCTACTAATTGAAACAACAAGAAAAATGATTCGTGAACTATCACAGCAACTGGATCTTCAGTTTAAGGTGGGAATTGGTTCTGTTGTACCCCTTCAAAAGCTGGGAGAATCCTATCAGGAGGCATTTTCTGCAGCTCATAATAGCAAAGGAAGGGTAGTTCACATCCAGGATCTTCCGGAGCGCTATGACTACACGGATGATTACCCGGCAGAATATGAGAAAAACTTTTACACCCTGCTGGAAAAGGGCAATCCGGAAGAGGTTAATACGGAGGCGAATCGGTTATTTGACTGGATGGTAGATAATTATCCCGAATTGGAAATGGATATTAAGCTTAAGGTATTAGAGCTCATTCTTTTTGCCGAACAAAAGGCGCTGCTTAGCGGAGGGAAAACTTATCATTTCAGCAATAGTAAAGATTATCTGAATATAATTATCCATTTTGAAGGTTATGAGCAGCTAAGAAAATGGTTCCTGGAGAAAGTATCTGAGGCTTGTAAAAACATTGGTGCTATCAAGGAGGAACGAACCAGCAGCGTTATAACAAAGGCGAAAAAATACATTGAAGAAAATTATAAAAAGGATATTTCCCTGGATGATGTATCCAGAATAGTAGATATCAGCCCTTATTATTTCAGTAAGCTATTTAAGGAGGAGACTGGGGAGAATTTCATTGAATATTTGACTAGTCGGAGGATTGAAAAGGCAAAAATACTACTACAAAACAGTGATATTAGCATTAAAAGGATATGTGCGGATACGGGTTATAGCGATCCGAATTATTTCAGCCGTATCTTTAAAAAGCAAGTAGGAATTACTCCTACTGAGTATCGGGAGGGGGTAATTTAAAGCTTTGCTTTTAATATTGAGTAAGAAAAGGGTAAGTTAAAAAAGGCCGTAGTAATGCCTTGGGGAATGGAGATTTTAAATGAAAAGAAGTAGTATGATTATGTTATTACTGTTTTTATTTATGATGATGTTAGCTGGCTGTAAGAAAGAGGAGAAGGCGGCAGAAGAAACGGGAATCGCAAACCGTAAATTACAGATTGGGTTATCCTTTGATTCCTTTGTAATTGAGCGCTGGCAGAGAGACCGGGATGTATTTGTGTCTACAGCTCAGGAGCTGGGAGCAGAAGTGAATGTACAGAACGCAAATGGGGATATTAATGAACAAATTGCTCAGATTGAATACCTGATTAAAAAGAAAGTGGATGTCATTGTACTGGTGGCAGGGGATGCAGATAAGCTAGGTAATATTTTGAAAAAAGCAAAAGAGGAAGGTATTGCAGTCATTGCCTATGATCGTCTGGTGTATAATGCAGATGTTGATTTGTACATATCCTTCGATAATGAAGAGGTAGGAAAATTGATGGCAAAAACCATGGTGAGTAAGCTGCCCGCCGGAAGTAATATCGTGACGATTTTTGGTCCAACCTCAGATAGTAATGTCAACATAATAGAGAAAGGCTTTAATTCTGTTCTGGAAGAATCGGATATCAATGTAGTTTATTCCGTTTATGCGGTAAACTGGATTGCAGAAGAGGCCTTTGATGCAGTGAATGCGGCTTTAAGCAAGAACCCGGATATTAATGGGGTGATGTGCGGAAATGATAATCTTGCTACCGAAGCGGTTCGGGCTTTATCAGAGAATCGGCTTGCGGGTAAAGTTATTGTAACAGGTCAGGATGCGGATTTGGCAGCCTGCCAAAGGATTGTGGAAGGTACACAGACGATGACAGTCTATAAACCAGTGGATCAGCTGGCGAAGGCTGCAGCAGAATATGCGGTTAAGCTGGTGGAAAAGAAAGAGCTGGATGTAGGCGTCACAATTAATGATGGTACTTATGAGGTTCCTTATGTGAAGCTGGAGCCTGTTGCTGTGACGAAGGAGAATATTTATCACACTATAATTGAAGGTGGTTTTCAGTTAGAGGATGAAGTGTATTTGAATGTGTCTAGGGAATAACTATTTTCATATCCGATAAAACATGTGGCCTTGCGGCCAATGTTTGTGATTTGAGGGGCGAATGGGTTTGGGTTGTGAGGTGAATATGGGTGGGTCTATATCCACCTGGGCTTGCCTTTAACATCCCATGATTGCCAAATGCAGGCAATCACGGGAGGCCCGGTCTGCGCCCATATGGATATAGACCCACCCATAGTCACCGCGAAAGTGTAAAGTGGCCATTTGTGGGGCGGGTAGTGTGCTTGAAAAAGTGATTGATGAGTAAAGAAATTGATGGGTAAGTGATTGATGGGTAAAGCGATTGATGAATAGAAATTGATGAGTAAAGAAATTGATGGGTAAAGCGATTGATGAATAAGAAATTGATAAGTAAAGTAATTGGCGGGTAAAACGATTGATGAGTAGTAATTTATGGAATAAGGATATATGAGTAAGTAATTATAGAATAAGAATATATGAGTAAGTGAAAGCTGTATGAAAATGCATTCTAAATGCGTTTCATATAGCTTTTTTCTTGTATGAGTTTCTGCAATTTTGTGCTAGGAAAAATAGTAAATTGACTAGCATTTTATTGCTATTTGGATTTTTTGACCAATTGGTAGGTGTGATTGTTCCTAAAAGTATACAGTATCTAGCAAGTTTGTACTAATTCTTCTGTGATACTATTTCTGTGTAGTAAAAAACAATAATTTATGGGAGGAAACAATTATGAAAAAGAAGTTACTTAGTGTTTTATTATGCTCAGTAATGCTGGTTTCCCTGATGACAGGGTGCAGCAAGAACACAGCGTCAACAAGCTCAACAGACGATTCAAAGGCAGCAGCAACACAGGCGCCTGCTGACACATCAGCAGATGCACCGGCGGATACTGCTGAGGCGAAAAAGGTTGGTGTTGCAATGCCCACGAAGGATTTACAGCGTTGGAACCAGGACGGAGCTAATATGAAAGCTGCATTAGAAGAAGCTGGTTTTGAAGTGGATCTGCAGTATGCGAACAATGATATTTCTACCCAGGTTTCCCAGATTGAAAATATGATTACGAATGGTTGTAATGTACTCGTAATTGCATCAATTGACGGTGGTTCTTTAGGAACAGTGTTAGCGGAAGCGAAGGAAAAGGGTATTCCTGTGATTGCCTATGATCGTTTGATCATGGAGACAGATGCGGTTTCCTATTATGCAACCTTTGATAATTACATGGTTGGTACTATTCAGGGTCAGTACATAGTAGATGCTTTAAAGCTTGAAAGTGAAGCTGGACCATTTAATATTGAATTATTTACAGGCTCACCGGATGATAACAATGCCCGTTTCTTCTTTGGCGGTGCTATGGATATCTTAAATCCTTATATCGAGAGCGGTAAATTAAATGTTGTTTCCGGACAGAAGGCATTTGAAGAAGTTGCGACCTTAAACTGGTCAACAGAAGAAGCACAGAAGAGAATGGAAAACCTGATTACTGCTTACTATGCAGGCGGTACAAACCTGGATGTAGTTCTCTCCTCTAATGATTCCTGTGCCATCGGTATTACGAATGCTTTAGTAAATGCAGGTTATACCGGTGAGAACTTCCCGATCCTTACAGGCCAGGACTGTGATATTACTTCTGTAAAGAATATTCTTGCAGGAAAACAATCCATGTCAATCTTTAAGGATACACGTACTCTTGCAGAAAAAGTTGTTGAGATGGTTAATGCAATTCTTAATGACTCAGAAGTTCCTGTGAATGATACCAAGACCTATGATAATGGTACCGGAATTATTCCTACCTTCCTTTGTGAGCCAGTATTTGCAGATGCAAGCAATTACAAAGAATTATTAATTGACTCCGGTTATTATACAGAAGATCAATTAAAGTAATCATCAACACATTGCAGGGTGTTGTTATCTGGCAACACCCTGTTTATAGCGAATCGAAACATGCCCAAAGGAGGGGTACTCTTGGCAACAATATTGTTGGAAATGAAAAATATTACCAAACGCTTCCCCGGGGTTAAGGCATTAGATGATGTCAACCTTCAAGTAGAAGAAGGAGAAATCCATGCACTGGTGGGGGAAAACGGTGCAGGAAAGTCAACCTTGATGAGCGTTTTAAGCGGTATCTATCCTCATGGAAGCTATGAGGGAGAGATTCTGTATCAGGGAGAAGAGTGTAAATTTAATGATATAAAGGATAGCGAAAAGAAGGGAATTGTTATTATTCATCAGGAGTTGGCCTTAGTGCCTTATATGACGATTGGTGAAAATATGTTTCTGGGTAACGAGCAAGGGTCTACACTAAAAATTAATTGGGGAGATACCTACAGTAAAGCGGAAGAATTATTGAATACTGTTGGACTTCATGAAAAGCCCAGAACCTTAGTCAAAGACATTGGTGTTGGAAAGCAGCAGTTGGTAGAGATTGCAAAGGCACTTGCAAAGAATGTAAAACTGCTTATTTTAGATGAACCAACGGCTTCCTTAAATGAATCGGATTCAAGAAAGCTGCTGGACTTACTATTAAAATTTAAAAAAGAAGGATTAACTTCGATCATCATATCTCATAAATTAAATGAGATTTCCTATGTAGCAGATAAAATTACTGTGATTCGTGATGGTTCTACCATTGAGACTCTCGACAATAAAGGAGAGGTTATCAGTGAGGAAAGGATCATACGCGGAATGGTGGGACGTACCCTGACTGACCGTTTCCCTAAAAGAGAAAAAACAGAGATCAAAGATATTAATCTGGAGGTTCGAAACTGGAATGTTTATCATCCCTTATACAATGAGCGTAAGGTGGTTGATGATGTCTCCCTGCAGGTAAGAAAAGGGGAAGTGGTTGGAATTGCCGGATTAATGGGTGCAGGTCGTACAGAGCTGGCATTAAGTATCTTTGGAAAAAGCTACGGGGTTGGTATCAGCGGTACCTTGCTGCTGAATGGAAAAGAAGTAAAATTAAACAGTTCCCGTCAGGCTATTGAGAATAGGATTGCTTATATCACAGAAGACCGAAAGGGTGATGGATTAGTGCTTTCTAATCCGATCCGGGTCAATACCACCTTGGCAAAGATGGATAAGGTCAGCAGAAACGGCATTATCGATAAGCACCTGGAAACGGTTGCTGCCGAGGATTATATTGATAAGCTGAAAACAAAGTGCATCTCTGGGGAGCAGGTTGTTGGCAATCTAAGTGGAGGCAATCAACAAAAGGTATTGATCAGTAAATGGATGTTTGCCGATCCGGATATCATGATTTTGGATGAACCCACCCGTGGCATTGATGTTGGCGCAAAGTATGAAATTTACTGCATCATCAATCAGCTGGTGAAGGAGGGAAAATCAATTCTTATGATTTCCTCTGAATTGCCGGAGCTTCTTGGTATGTGTGATCGGATTTATATTATGAATGAAGGTAAAATCGTTGGTGAGGTCGGTAAGGAAGAAGCAACGCAGGAGCTCATCATGGGACGAATTTTATCTTCGAGTAAAGGAGTATAGTTATGGATAAAGCAAAGGAAATATTAAAAAAGAATACAATGATATTTGCGTTGCTCTTAGTTACAGCCTTCTTCGCCTGGCAGACAGGAGGAACCCTGCTGCTGCCTCAGAATGTAACGAATTTAATTGCTCAGAATGGATATGTGGTAATACTTGCAACGGGTATGCTCATGTGTATCTTAACCGGAGGAAATATTGATTTATCCGTGGGATCGATCCTGGCTTTAATTAGTGCGATTGCAGGAACCTTCATTGTTACCTTACATATGAATATTTGGGTGTCTATTCTGTTGTGTCTGATCATCGGCATT
>JAQZBD010000243.1 GCA_029239235.1 Herbinix sp. | reverse complement strand
GAAAGCAGTCGGCTGTTTGCGTTTATCACAATATATTGCATCCCAACCACAATATTTTACATAGTTAATTAATTAACAAGAAATTTGATAATAAAGTACACGAACACAGAAATCCTGTTTCTTCTGAAAAAATCTAGGAAATGTTATAGTTGATTCAGAAAGAAGTTAACACCCTGGTGAATGAAAATTATGAATTGGGAGGCACTGAAATGAAGCAGGAAATCAAGCTTAGGGTATCTCAGATCGAGAAATCCTTTCCCGGCGTCAAGGCTTTAAATAAAATTGATTTTGAAGTTAGAAAAGGTACGGTTCATGCTCTGTGCGGAGAGAATGGAGCAGGAAAATCCACTTTAATGAAAATTATCAATGGCATTTATAAACCGGATGCGGGACAGATCTTCATCGACGAGAAGCCGGTTAAGATTCAAAGTCCGATCCATGCCAGACAGCACGGCATTGCGATGATTGCACAGGAATTGAATTACGTACCGGAGATGTCCATTGAAGAGAATTTATTTTTAGGAAGATTGCCGGTTAAGAAAACAGGAAAGGTAGATTGGAAGCTTTTACGAAAGAAAACCCTGGAGTTTTTAGAGGCGGAGCAGCTGCCCTACAAGCCGACACAGAAGCTGAAAACCTTAACTGTATCAGATATACAGATGCTTGAGATTATTAAAGCTATCTCGAATAATGCTGAGATTATCGTAATGGATGAGCCAACCTCCTCCATTACCCACAGAGAGGTAGAGATGCTCTTTAAAAAGATTGCAGAGCTGAAAGCACAAGGAGTAAGTATTGTTTATATCTCTCACAAACTTGACGAGGTATTTCAGATTGCCGACGATATTACCGTCTTTCGAGATGGTACGGTTGTGGAGAGCCATCCGGCAAAAGAAATGACTATGGATCAAGTAATTTCTCTCATGGTAGGAAGAAAGATGGAGAATGTATATCCGAAGGAGACCGTCCCCGTTGGTGAAACACTGTTGGAAGTAAAAGGGTTACATAGTACAGGGATATTCAAGGATATTGATTTTCACGTTAAAAAAGGCGAGATTGTAGGCTTTGCAGGACTTGTTGGAGCCGGAAGAACCGAGGTAATGAGAGCAATCTTTGGGTTGGATCCGATTACCTCCGGCGAAATCCATATCCATAATAAAAAGGTAGTGATTAAAAAGGTTGCAGACAGTATCAGGCATAAGATGGTCATGCTTTCCGAGGACAGAAGACGGTATGGAATTATACCTATTCGAAGTGTTATGGAAAACGCCAGTATCTCCAGTCTGGAGAAGGTTATTTATGGAGGCTATGCCCACGATAAGGAAGAGCGCAGGATTGTGGGAGAGTACTTTAAGAAAATGAATGTGAAGACACCTTCCCTGGACACACCAATTCAATCCTTGAGCGGTGGTAATCAGCAGAAGGTATTGCTCGCAAAGTGGATGCTGAGAGATCCCCAGATATTAATTCTGGATGAACCTACGAGAGGAATCGACGTAGGAGCGAAATTCGAGATCTATAAGCTGATGGTGGATATGGCGAAGCAGGGAAGAGCTGTAATTATGGTATCTTCTGAACTTCCGGAGCTTATCGGTATGTGTGACCGTATCTATGTAATGAATCAGGGTAAGATCACCGGAGAACTAAAGCAGCCTGAGTTCAGCCAGGAAGCCATCATGAAATATGCGACTAATACGAAATAGGAGGGGAAGAAATGTTCGCAAAAATTAAAAATACTCCTGCCAAGGAGAAATATTCAATCTTTATTGTCTTATTTGTAATGATTTTTCTATGCAGTTTTTTAAATGAAAACTTTTTATCACCGGTCAATTTGTCCAACATTATGAAGCAGCTGGCTGTAAGTACTATCTTAGCCTATGGTGAAATGCTCTTAATTATCAGCGGTATGCTGGATTTGTCCTCCGGTGCGGTACTGGCTCTGTCCGGTGTGTTATCTATCATAGCCTATAAATCCACCGGTTCCCTGGTACTGGCAGTTATCGTAGCAATTTTGGTTGCTGTAGCCTGTAACCTGGTAAATGCATTTATGATTACTAATCTCAATGCACCGCCCTTTATTGCAACACTGGTTATGATGCAGGTGGCCAGGGGTGTGGCTTTGCTGATAACAGACGGACAGAATATTCTGCAGTTAAAGGATTATGTTATCTTTGGTCAGGGCAATATTGGACCGGTTCCTATTTCCATTATCATTACGGCGGTTATCACAGTGGTGATCTGGTATATCTTAAGACATACCAGATTGGGACGCTCCCTCTATGCCATCGGAGGTAATGAAGAAGCCTCCGTTGCAGCAGGTATCACAGTAAAGAAGAACAAATATATCGTATTTATCATCAATGGTATCTTAGTAGGTATCGCAGGTATCTTATTCATGTCCCGTGTCAACGCGGGTCTGCCAAACGGAGCGATCGGTTACGAAATGGAAGGCTTAACAGCTGCCATTGTCGGTGGAACCAGCTTCTCCGGCGGTGTGGGTACCACCATGGGAACCTTAGCCGGTGCATTTATCATTGGATGCTTAAATAACATCATGAACTTAATCGGTGTGGATTCCTATGTTCAGCAGATTGTCAAGGCATGCATCATCGCACTTGCTGTTATCTGGGACATCAGATCTAAATCAAAGAAGACGAGAAAGGTTATTCTCGTAGAGGAAAAGAAGGAAAATTAGAGAAGGAAACAAATATGGTTTAAATAAATATAGAAAAGGAGAAGCTATTATGGAGAATAAAGCAGTATTTATGACAGGGTTAAACAAAATGGAAATCAGGGATGTGGAAGTACCTGAAATTAAGGATGATGAGGTACTGGTGAAGCTGGAGTATGTGGGAATCTGCGGTTCAGACGTACATTATCTGGAGCATGGCTCCATTGGTGATTTTGTGGTTAATGGAGATTTCATTCTTGGTCATGAGTGTGCCGGTGAGATCGTAGCCCTGGGAAGCAAGGTAACGGAATTAGAACTCGGCGATAAGGTGGCTTTAGAGCCTGGCTGCACCTGCGGACAATGCGAATTCTGTAAAACCGGTAAATACAATCTTTGTCCGGATGTAGAATTCTTAGCAACACCTCCTTATGATGGATGCCTTGAGAATTATATAGCATTCCCGGCAAATATGTGCTTTAAGCTGCCAGAGAATATCACCTCCAAAGAAGGTGCCTTGATAGAGCCTTTGGCGGTTGGTATGCATGCGGCTGCTCAGGGAAATGTGAAATTAGGAGACTCTGTAGTCATTCTTGGCTCCGGCTGTATTGGTCTTGTTACCCTTCTGGCATGCAAGGCGTATGGCGCAACGGATATCACAGTTGTGGATGTTATGCCTAAGAGACTGGAATATGCGATGAAGCTGGGAGCTACCAGAGTGATCAATGCAAAGGAAGAGGATACTGTTGCTAAGCTGGAGGAGATAACTAAGGGGAAAGGTGCCGATGTTGTAATAGAAACAGCAGGCAGTAAGATTACAATTAAACAGACGGCATATCTGGTAAAACGAGGTGGAACGATCGTGCTTGTGGGCATGGCGCCGGAGGATATTATTGATTACAACTTTGCAAAAATTATGGCAAAGGAAGCTACCATCACCTCCGTATTCCGCTACAGAAACATCTATCCGAAGGCGATTAATGCTATAGCAAAAGGAATTATTGATGTATCCGGTATTGTTACCCATGAATTTGATTTTGAAGATACTGCAAAAGCCTTTGAATTTGTTATTAACAATAAGAACGATGTTGTAAAAGCTGTAATCAAAATAGGATAAGGTGAGGCTATGTATTATATAGGAATAGATTTAGGAACATCAGCCGTTAAGCTTCTTCTCATGGAAGCAAAGGGTACCATAATTAATAGCGTATCAAAGGAATATCCTTTATATTTCCCGCATCCCGGGTGGTCCGAGCAGCATCCGGAGGACTGGTGGAACGCTGTATGCGAAGGCATCATAGATCTGACAAAGGAGATTGACAAAAGTAAGGTAGCCGGAATTAGCTTTGGCGGACAGATGCACGGTCTTGTCATATTGGATGATGAGGATAAGGTGATACGTCCCGCAATCCTATGGAATGACGGAAGAAGTACCGAGGAAACGGATTATCTGAATCAGGTAATTGGCAAAGAAAAATTATCCTCGTATACAGCAAATATTGCCTTTGCAGGATTTACGGTACCTAAGATTCTCTGGGTGAAAAATAAGGAGCCGGAGAATTTCGCAAGAATCAGCAAGATCATGCTGCCCAAGGATTATATTGCTTACCGGCTGTCAGGAACCTTCTGCACCGATGTATCCGATGCTTCGGGAATGCTGCTGTTGGATGTGAAACATAAATGCTGGTCCAAGGAAATGCTTGAAATCTGCCATATTACTGAGAGTCAGGTTCCAAAGCTCTTTGAAAGCTATGATATCGTAGGAACACTGAAACCGGAGCTGGCGCTGAAGCTGGGGCTTGCGGATACTGTAAAAATTGTAGCCGGAGCAGCAGATAATGCCGCGGCAGCCGTAGGAACCGGCACGGTCGGAGAGGGTATGTGCAATATCTCCCTTGGAACCTCAGGAACAATCTTTATCTCCAGTAAGAACTTCGGGGTGGACAGATACAATGCTTTACATGCCTTTGCCCATGCAGACGGCAATTATCATCTGCTAGGCTGTATGTTAAGTGCTGCGTCCTGTAATAAATGGTGGATGGATGATATCATCGGTTCCAAGGACTATGCAGAGGCACAGAGTAAGATTACGGAACTTGGAGATAACCATGTATTCTTTCTGCCTTATTTAATGGGTGAGCGCTCACCCCATAATAATCCAAGTGCCAGAGGAACCT
This sequence comes from Herbinix sp., assembly GCA_029239235.1. Taxonomy (GTDB): domain Bacteria; phylum Bacillota; class Clostridia; order Lachnospirales; family Lachnospiraceae; genus Mobilitalea. The sequence goes on along the minus strand of JAQZBD010000243.1, from coordinate 584 downwards.
TTATCGGAATGACCATGGATACGACCAGAGCCGATATGACACAAGCTGTACTGGAAGGTGTTGCCTTTGCAATCCGTGATTCCTTTGAGGTAGTCAAGGCTCTGGGCGTGAAGATAGAGCGGACTAAAATATCCGGCGGAGGAGCAAAGAGTCCGCTATGGAGAAGGATTTTTGCAAATGTATTAAATATTAAAGTAGATATCTTAGAAAGCGAGGAAGGTCCCAGCCTCGGAGGAGCTATGCTGGCAGCGGTAGCCTGCGGCGAATATGCCAATGTAGAAGAAGCTGCTAAGCTTGTAAAGATTGTGGATACCATTGATCCGGAACCGGAGATTGCTGCAAAATATGAGGCCAGATACCGCCAATTTGCTAAGATATATCCGACCGTGAAGGATTTATTCCAAGAGATATCAGGTTAAATAGAATAAACAGAAGGAACGCTCCCAGGGGAGCGCTTTTTCTGTTTTCTAAAATATTACAGGAAGCTAATCCCAGTGTTAAAATTGCACAAAATATTTGCATATTTTGTTCGATTGATTTAATATAAAACTACAACTTGTACTAAAACTTATATATAGTAGAGA
>JAQZBD010000024.1 GCA_029239235.1 Herbinix sp. | reverse complement strand
GGGAGGTAACGTGAGATGAATAATGAAATGCATAATGATTTGAATAATAAAATACATGATAAAAAAGATCAAGAACCAAAACTTATTAACTGTGCCTGTCGAAATCTAAGGATGACAGCTCGGGTAGTGACCCAATTCTATGATAAAGCATTGCAGGACTCCGGCCTAAAGTCCACCCAGTTCGCATTACTGAATGACATATCCTCTAAGAAGGATGGCATATCAGTAAACGAACTGGCCAGGTACTCAATGATGGATCAAACTACTGTTACGCGAAATATTGATATTCTTCGTAAAAACGGCTATGTAGAGGTTAAAACCCAGGAGCAGGACTCTCGAAAAAAAAATATTACGGTTAGTGATGTCGGAAAAGAAAAGTTAAAGCTTGCTGCTCCTCTTTGGAAAAATGCACAACTCAAGCTTCAGCAATCCATCGGAGCAGAACAATACAAAGTATTCCTTGAGACACTATCACTATTGCAGGAAATAGAATAATTAATGGTTTTAATTGCATTACTTTTTATCAGTGAGAAAATAAACGAAGGCCATAAGAGGTAAAGCAAAGCCGATTCCTGATGCAATTGCCCAATTCCCTTGGGCATAAGCCCATCCTCCTAATGCAGAGCCGATGGCACCTCCGAGGAAAAAAACAGCCATAAATACTCCATTTACCCTTCCACGTATCTCGTCTCCCAAGGCATAAATTGCTTGCTGACCGAGAACTAGATTCCCTGAAACAGACATATCCAGAAGAATTGCTGCGATACAAAATATAACAAGTGATACCGTTAAATTGTTTTGCAGAAAATGCGTAAGTACAAAGGATAAGGAGGCAATGACAAAGGCAATACCTGTGAGCCTCCTCCCCCATCCCTTGTCTGCCAGCCTTCCTGCGATAGGTGCTGCTATCGCTCCCGTAACTCCAACAAAACCAAATAGCGCAATCTCCTTCTGCGTTAGGTGAAAATGCTGTGACAAATACAAAGGCACAACTGTCCAAAACAGACTAAAACTACCGAATAAAGCTGCTTGATACAATGACCTTCTGCGTAACACAGGGGTCTTTTTTATTAGCATCAACATAGATCTTATCATACTACTATAATTGTCTTTTGGCTCCGGATGTCTTTTAGGAAGAAAAAAGCATAGTAATATTGTGACTAACACCATGATAATGGCTGACAGAAAGAATACTACCTGCCACCCCCAGATACCCGTGATGAGGCTTGCTGTTGGTCTTGCAAGCATAATTCCAAGAAGGAGTCCGCTCATCACATTTCCAACAATGCTTCCTCTTTGCTCCGCCGGAGCCAGGTGAGCTGCAAATGGTACCAGTATCTGAGCGGACACCGAACCAAGCCCGATTAAGATAGCGGCTGTAAAAAAGAGAAAGGAATCTTTCGCCAGTGCTGCCGCGACCAATCCGATGATAGAAATCATTAATATGGATGCTACCAGACGTCTATTCTCTAATAAATCACTCAAGGGAACAAGAAATAATAAACCGATTGCATATCCTAGTTGTGTCATTGTTACAATCAAGCCCGAGGAACCGGCAGATATTCCGGTCTCTGCACTAATGGGACCGACCAAGGGTTGTGCGTAATAAAGATTTGCAACAATAAGACCACAGGAGCCTGCCAGTAAAAATATAAGCCAAGGGGCAATCTTTTTCTCTTTTATAAATTGGTTATTCATAGCATATCCTCCATTTAATTATATAGATTGTTTATATACTGAACGTTTAGTATTATAAATATATAATAGACGCACCGTTTAGTTTTGTCAACCCTCTTTTCAGTCTTTTTTTCATTGAACACATATACTACCTAATCTCAATACATATATTTGACTTTTGACATGTGAATCATATATTATAATATACGTATCGTATTTATATTACTTATTGGTATAGTTCGATGTTTATAGCATTAGGAAGGAAGGCATGGTAATTGATATGGATAAAAAAATTGGACGCCCTCGTAGTGAAGAAACAAAAAAAGCCATTCTCACAGCTTCATACGAGCTTTTGCTTGAGAATGGCTTTAATACGATTACCGTCGAGGGTATTGCTGAACGCGCCGGAGTAAGTAAAGCGACCATCTATAAGTGGTGGCCTAACAAAGCGGCTGTGGTTTTAGACGGCTTTTTTGATGCCGCAGAAACAATTCTTCAGATACCCGATACGGGCTCTGTAAAAGAAGATCTTTTCCTTCAGGTAAATAATCTGGCCACCTTTATCACCAGTCCAAAGGGTAAGGTAATCAGGGAATTTATTGCGGAAGGTCAATTTAATACTAACGTTGCTGAGGAATACCGGAATCGGTATTTCAATCCCCGTCGCCTTATCTCCCGCAATATCCTTGAGCGCGGTATTTCCAGAGGTGAGTTAAAAAAAGATCTGGATGTAGAATTATGTATTGACTTAATTTTTGCACCTTTATTTTACCGATTATTAATCACAGGTGATATGATTAATTCCCACTTTATCAAGGAATTAATCTCTTATAACCTAAAAGGCATGAGTATAGAAGAATAGCTTTCGCAGGCAGTATTGCCGGTAACTATCCATCGATAAGGAGGATTTCCCTTCAAAGGAATTCCTCCTGCCAGGTTATCATTACTACCATCCTGTTCCTCCTAGCTCATGAGAAATGCATGTTAATTGATCTTTACTATAATAAATAATTATTTTCCTCATTGGCTATCTCCAGAGTTCTGATTGTATATGACTTACAACCAGATGAAATAAAGGGATCTGATTGTGCAATCCTAGTAGCCTTCTCCAGATTCTCAGCAGTGAATATAACCATTCCTCCCGGATAATCTGTAAAAGGTCCGCACAGCACGAGCTTACCCTGATTCTTTAATTCTTTTAAATGTTCAACATGACTCTCAACCAGCTCTTTATTTAAAGGCTTAATATTTTCCATCAAATAAATATACACGCTTCTATAACCTCCCTTTCATTTTTGCATCAAAATAAGTTATATATTACTGTGTATTTCAATGCAATCCTATATACTGGTACTTATCATAGCATAGTTTATTTGATATTCCAATCCTGAGATCGATTACAAACTCTCACAGACTAAGCCGGATTTTAGATACCGAACGTACCTCCTCTTTAGGAAGATGACCTGACCGGTTTAATTAATCAGGAAGCCTTTCTTGCCGCTGCAAAAAAAGTCATTCCTCTATCTGAAAAATCGCAGAAGCATGATTAATTTTTTTCTTTACAGCAATCAAAACATATGTTACTATTAACCTATGTTATTTTGAAAACGAGGTGTTTATATGTCAATTGAATTTGCCATCCTGGGGATTTTAAGCTGGAAACCATCCACCGGATATGAACTAAAGAAAATTTTTGAGGATTCCTCCTTTATGCATTGGTCCGGAAACAATAATCAAATCTATAAAGCATTGCTTCGGTTGGAGGACGATGCATTTGTTTCCAGTGAATTAGTTCATCAAGATAGCGGCCCGTCTAAAAAAATATATACCATAACAGAAGAAGGACTGTCAGAGCTCAAGGACTTATCTCTTTCTTTACCGGAAGCCCCTGAAATTAAGAATTCCTTTTTACTTCAATTAGCCTGGTCAAACGACTTAAGTGATAAAGAAATACAGGATTTGTTTTTTAGCTATGAAAAAGAGCTCAAGCTCCATTTGATTCTACAGCAGGAGAAGAAAAGAAGGTCGCTCTATTCACCCAATAGAACTCCCAGAGAAACACTAATTTGGGATGCCATTTATGAAAATATTATCTCAACCTTTCACAATGAAATAAACTGGATTCAAGAAACGCTTCAAAAATTATATGGAAATGAAATAAAGGAGAATGTAAGTAAGATGAATTATCAAGTAAATGAAATAGACAATAAAAAATATATCGAATTGAATTCTGCAGTAGAGCCTCTATGCAAAGAGGAGGATGCCCTTGATCTGATTGCTTTATGTTGGGAGCATGAAACCTCTGAAATCATGCTTCACTCCGAGGCCTTATCCCAGGATTTCTTTAATTTAAAAACAAAATTTGCAGGGAATTTCATTCAGAAATTTATCAATTATAATATAAAAGTTGCTGCTGTTTTTCCTCAGGAGATGGTTCAAAAGGGCAGATTTAGAGAAATGGCATTGGAAACCAATAAAGGAAATCACTTTAGAATGTATGAAACCAAGGAAGAAGCACAGGCTTGGCTGCTAAAATAATCATTTCACCTGGAGGAAAGCGTATGACCCTAAAAGATCGAGCTAAAAAATTAAAGACGGACATTCCGGCAGTTTTTATTGCCCTGAAGAAAAAAGAAACTCCAAGGCTGGCAAAGATACTCGCCGGATTGACAGTAGCATACGCTTTATCTCCCATTGATCTGGTGCCGGATTTCATTCCTGTGCTGGGATATCTGGATGATATTATTTTGCTTCCGGCGCTGGTCGCTCTCACAATACGTATGATACCGCCAGATGTATTTGAAATCTGCCGTCAGGAAGCAGAGGGACTTTGGTCCAAGGGGAAGCCAAAGAAATGGCTCTATGCTGTCCCCATCCTAGTATTCTGGCTTATAATAATATTCCTTATTGTAAGAGCAATACTATAGCCGCTATCATTTTCTCCAAAAGGCTGTGTATTCTGCTTTATCCTGTATATTAAACTCAATCATCTTTTCCAGCAGAGAATAATCTACGGGTTTTTCCCATTTAATACGTATTAAACCCTTTGTTGCATCATAACCGGCCTGGGCAATTTCATCCGCAAAACGTTCAATAACCACGCCCTCAGGGGCAACCGCCATATGCTGCTTGGATATACTAAAGCCGATTATAAATGTGCCATGATCAGTAAACATAGGCTGATTCCATGCAATTTTAGTCTCTAAAGTTGGATATTTTTCTCCGATCCAGCTGAGTACCTCTTCCAATCTAGCCCTATGCTGCGGATTTTCAATACTTGCTAAATATTCTGCAAAAGCTTCCATATGCTTCCTCCTTAAGTTTTTAAGTAATCTTAAATGTTAAATTCCGTGCTTACTTTAATCGTTCCAATACACCCTGTCTCTTGGCAATATTTTTATAATCCCATTGAATTTCTCTTGATTTATTAAGCCATCTCGTTAAGTCCTCCTGGTTAATCTCACTCTCATCGGAATAACGAATTTCTGCTGACTTAAATTTCCCCATAGGCTTTAAAGTGTCTTCGAAGGTCTGTCCGCTCCAGAACAGTAATTGAACACTGTCTTTTAGCTTGCTGTACCCAACAATTGGATTACCCTCTAGGAACCAAACAGGATGTCCATGCCAATTTTTACTCTCGGCTTCTGTCAGAACACTATTGATTGAATCCTTTAGCCTATTACATATTCTTTGATCTTTTTCTGATTGTAATTCATTATATTGTTCGATTTCATTACTCATATTTTAACCTCCTCTGTATAAGATATTGGCCGTTCACATGATATCTATTCTAATTATACTATACAGCAGAGAATCATTACAATTGAGATGGCAAAAATGATCGTAAACATTATATATAGACAGTTATAATGCTATAGCGCAGTAAGCACCTTGTAGATCAGATAGATGACATATGCAAACAAAAGCAAAACTCCCGCGAAACGTCTGATTCTTTTCCTAATCCATGAGATGAGAAATACAATAATCGTAAGTGCCATCATAACTGCAATATCAAACCACAGAGCCATATCCATCGGAATCGGTGAAATAACTGAGGAAAGCCCCAGCACTAATAAAATATTAAATATATTACTGCCGATACAATTTCCCAAAACAATATCCGGCTCTTTTTTTATGGCTGCCATAATACTTGTAATCAGCTCCGGTAACGTAGTAGCAATCGCAACCACGGTAAGTCCAATCAGAGTTTCACTTAACCCTAAGCTCCCAGCTATGCTTGTACTGCTACCCACAGTAATTCTTCCACCGATAAACAGCCCTGCAAGAGAAAATACTGAAAAGCATAGCAGCTTTGTCATACTCTCTTTTTTAGCAAATTCCACAACTTTCTCTGATAACTGATTACCGTCTGAATCAGTATCAATATCACCTTCCGCATCTATTTGTATGTCCATGGAGTTTTTGGAATCCTTTATAATATATAGCATAAAGCAAATAAATCCTATGATTAGGATTCCCCCATCAAGACGGGAAAGCTCTTTGTTCGAGAAAACCATAAAAGCCAGTATAATCTGTATTCCCATCAGTATTGGGATCTCGCGCCTTACAACGGAATCTCTTACCCATAAAGGCATGATAATTGCTGAGATTCCCACAATTAAAGCTGTATTTGATAAGGAGCTCCCGATAACATTACCAAGGGTGAGTTGATTCGTGTGAGAAATTCCCGAAACAATACCCACCGCTAGCTCAGGTGCACTGGTGCCAAAAGCAACTACTGTGATACCAATAACAAAGGAGGATACGCCAAAACGTTTTGCAACTTTGGACGTTGAATCAATAAGAACATCCGCACTCTTTACGATCATAACTAACCCTAGAATTAATAAAATATACTGCATTGTAATCGTCCTTTCTGAATCTAAAAAAGTTCCTTCAACCGGTTAAATCAGTAAGCCGACTCATCTGTTCGGAAACACAAAAAGGTGGATCGCTTCTTACGAAGCTCTCCACCCATTAAGCTAAAATCTTGAAGTAGTAACCTACCCAACCGGAAATTTGTAAACTTTTTTCTATTAGCTTATCTGTTTTTCTATCAAAAGTCAAGAGAATAAGACATTGATTTTGCTCATTGATTTCGCTTACTCTCTTACAGATATCTTGCAGTAATAGATTTTTTACAATCTCTCAAATCAGCCGGTGTTCCTTCAAATATAATCTGTCCGCCTCGGCTGCCGCCCTCTACACCTACATCAATAATCCAGTCGGCATTGCGAATCACATCCAGGTTATGCTCTATAACAATCACTGTATTACCCTTATCAACAAGACGATCAATTATCGTCAAAATGCTGGTTATATCAGACATATGCAGCCCGGTGGTCGGCTCGTCCATGATATAGATATTCCCCTTCTTACTTAATTCCTTGGCAATCTTTAGACGCTGACACTCACCTCCGGAAAGGGTATCTAAGGGCTGACCCAAGGTCATATAATGCAAACCGACCTCAACGATGTGCTTTAGCTTACTTTTAATCTCCTTTTGTTCAAAGAAGTCAATAGCCTCTGCAATAGTAAATTCCAGTACGTCAACAATTAATTTTCCATTGTACTTATATTCCAATACCTCTTTCTTATACCGCTTACCACCGCATTCCTCACAGGTGGTTTCAACAGAATCCATAAAGGAAAGATCTGTTTCGATATAACCCCGCCCTTTACAGGCCTCGCAGGCACCTTCTGAATTATAACTGAATAATCCGGCACTCACCTTATTTTCATCGGCAAAGAGCTTACGGATCTGATCCATAATTCCGGTAAAGGTTGCCGGATTGGAGCGTAAATTGGCACTGACGGCAGATTGGTCGATAATAATGGCATCCTGATATTCCTTTGCAAATACACCGTTAACAAGGGAAGACTTACCGGAGCCTGCTACACCGGTTACAACGGTGAAGATGGATTTCGGTATTCTTAAGCTGACATTTTTCAGATTGTGCAGACTGCTTTTTTTCGTTTCAATGAATTCCTTGCTGGATCTGGGGTTTGACTTAACCGGAAGACTTCTTCCAAGGTACTGTGCTGTAAGAGTGTTTGCCTTCACAAGGTTATCATAACTGCCCACATACATTATCTTGCCTCCATTTTTACCGGCTTTCGGACCGACATCCACAATATAATCAGCAGCCTTGATTACATCCGGATCATGTTCAACTACAATCACTGTATTACCCTTATCCCGCAATTTAACTAATAGCTCGTTTAATCGGTGAACATCTCTGGGATGTAAGCCAATGCTTGGTTCATCAAAAATATACATGACATCTGTCAAGCTGCTGGTAAGGTGCTTGACCATTTTAACACGCTGGGATTCACCGCCGGATAAGGTGGACGTCTCTCGATCCAAGCTTACATAATCAAGCCCGATCTGAATTAAATCATTCAACCGCTCCGTCAAATTTTGAAGAATCGGTTTTATGTTAGGATCATCAATTTGATTTATGACTTTTAATAGCTCATCCACCTGAAGCGCTGTAATATCCGCTATGGAATACCCCAGGATTTTTGCTGATAGAACACGTTCGTTATATCGTTTGCCACTGCAATCATGACATTGCTCTTCCGTAGTAAACGGTGCAATTTTTTTCTGTGAGGCTTCTGATTTTTCGAACTCTGTTTTGATGTTCTGCATAATAAACTTTTCTACAAGGCCAGCATAGGTGGTGTTCATTCCTTCTATAAATGTAGAATTGACTTTTATGGGCTTGCAATAAACCAGCTTGTCATATTCCTCCGGAGTGTAATCCTTTATTTTCTTATCACAATCAAAAAAGCCTGTTAAGGCATACGTCTTCCATTGCCAAGTTCCTGGCTTATACCCCGGCAGTAATATGGCTCCTTCGTTTAACGACTTCTCTTTATCCAAAGCTTTATCCAGATCAAGTGTAATACTTCTGCCGATTCCCTCACAAGTCTTGCACATTCCGTTTGGATCGTTAAAAGAGAAGTATGAGGAGGGTCCGATATGAGGCTGACCGATTCGTGAATATAAAAGCCTGATTAGCGGATTAATGTCGGTTATCGTACCGAGTGTAGAACGAGAGTTACCGCCAATCCTCTTTTGATCTACAATAATTGGTAAGGAAAGATTCTCAATGGAATCCACATCCGGATGGCTATGCTTAGGAAGGAACCCTTGGACAAACTTACTGAAGGTCTCATTCAATTGACGTCCAGCTTCCTGGGCAACAGTATCAAATACGATGGATGACTTTCCTGATCCTGATACTCCCGTGAAAATTGTAATCTTCTTTTTGGGAATATCTAAATTGATATTTTTTAGATTATTTTCACGTGCACCTACTATTTTGATATATTCATGCTCCATAGACAGACTCCTTAAACAGTATTTTATGATAAGATATGAGCCAACTTTCTTATTCGAAAACTGGCTCATTCTATGCTGAAAAATATTTATCCATTTTCATTATGGTTGATACTGGAATATTATCATATTTTGTCCAAAGGTGCAATGTGATATTCAATCAAGTGCATGCAAGTAAAAAGGATTAGCAAAAATAATTTGTTTTCATTTCCTCCTTTTTATCAATCAGAATGTTTTCATCCTCAACCTTCTTATTTTTTAGATCTCTTATAATATCTTTTACAAATTCATCGCTTCCTACTACATAATAGATTGCGTCCTCTTGTTCTGAAACTTTATCAAGTGTCTCATAAAATTTACTGCGGGAATCAATCCAATAGTTTTTATAATTGGAATTTTGTAAAGGATCAAGTTCATTTCGATACACGAAATCCTTCGTTGAATTGACATTAATATTAATTAACCGAGAAATCTGGGCATCATCCTTTAAAAATCTATGTATCAAAGGCTTCATAGTTGCAATTCCGACACCCATTGATACTAATATAATCGCTTTCTTCTCTCGTCTTAAGAACATCCTTGATCCAATTTTAAATAGGATTACTTCATCCCCGATCTGTAAGTCAGATAATTTCTCTTTAAATTCAGAGAACGGAGGCAGCAGCCTTGTAGTAAATCCAATTTTATTATCCTCAGGTAAGGTCATAATCGACATATGATGAACCCAGTTCTTATTTGGAAGCTCTCCTTCATCAAATCCGATCAACCCTATATGAGTATGAGCACCCTCCTGCCAGATAAAATTCGATGGTTTTTCCAGAAAAAAGGTTTTGGTACCTGGTGCTTCTTCTTTCATATCAATAATTTTAACTCTGTATTTATCCATATGTCCCTCCTTCGTTATAAGTTAGATTTAACTTACTTAACGTTTTAAAATAATTATAATGTATGCATATGGAAAATACAATTTGCTTTTTTGATCTAGCCTTCGAAACACTTTATTAATATCATCTTATATAATCCGCGATTCCAAATCGATTACCAAAAGCATCTTCAAATTCAACAGCATTTCCAGTTCCTATTTTGTAAGGGGTTCCGAGGAAGTTCACTCCTTTTTGTTTCAAGCGTGTATATTCTTCGTCCACATTTTCTACTACAAACCAAATTGTAGGCTTTGCTTCCGGAAACCGATTGATATCTTTCAGAATAATTGCCGGCTCTTCCTCCCCTACTTTGAATGCAACCATTCCCTTGTCAGAAAAATCGAATTTCAAGGGTAATTCAAGAATATTTTGATAGTAATCCTTAGCCTGTACCAAGTCATTGACCGGTATAAAAAAATTATCATAAGTTTTCATTCTTCTCCTTTCCAGTTGCCAGATGTATTTTAGCAACTAATAAACATGATATTATTATTCTTTGAGCTATAACTCACTGAGTATGAACTCATTATATTTGTTATATGCTATTCTGTCAAGCCTCTATTTATCTTCTAGTTTTTAACCGGAGGCTTCTCTCTTCAGCTATGACCTTTCTCTCTTTTAGGGGATGAGCCGCTTAATCTGATGAGGGTTTTATTCCTTTTCCTAATACTGATAGGAATTTTGGGATTAAAACTTACTTCTGCTTAATGTTCTGTCAACATAAGTGTAAAAGCCTGAATCATGCAACTCTTGATTCAGGCTTTACTACTATCTGTGTATCTGCTATTAACTGTGTATTTAGCATTAATCGCGTATTTAATATTAATCGTGTATTAAATATTATTATCCGTGTATTTGATCCTGTACTATATCAAATATTCTTGAAGTTGCTATGTTGTCCCTATGGGGAATGATTTCACTCTCTAGCTTTCCTGTTCTGAATAGCTCAGCAAAGTGCTCAATTTCATAACAGAAACCATCCTCGAACTCAGCCTCGTAGACCTCGCATAATTTCTTATCTTTGTCATATCTCTCTACTTTATGGGATCCAAGGAAGTCATATACTACTACACATCCATTTTCCCCATAGACATAGGCATTCATACTTGATGCAGCTCTCAGACCACAGCTTAAGGTTGCAAGGGCTCCGCTTTCAAACTTCATTGACATGGCCACATAATCATCTACACCATTCTCTGCAAAAGTTGCTACGGCTTTCACATCTACCGGATTTTCACCCAGGATTCCTGTAGTAAATTCAATCGGATAAACACCTGCATCGTAAAGGCTTCCACCTGCTGTATTAGTATTGTAAAGTCGATGCGCTGGATCATAGGGGAAGTTAAAACAGAAGGAGGCTTGTACCAGCTTGACTTTTCCTATCAGCCCTGTAGTAATCCATTTTTTGGCTTTTATAAATGTAGGGATGAACCTTGACCACATAGCCTCCATCAATAGAACCTGGTTATCCATCGCCAGCTTTGTGACTTCTATGGCCTGTTGTTCTGTCAGAACCATCGGTTTCTCGCAAATAATCCCCTTTTTATGTTCTATGCAGAGCTTTATCAGCTCATAATGACGGTCATGAGTTTGTGCGATATACACCACATCTACCTGTGGATCTGCGGCTAAGTCAGCATAATCTCCGTAATAGCTTTCTACACCATATTCGTTAGCAAATTTTCCTGCTCTCGCTTTATCCGATGATGCAACAGCGGTGAGTTCTACTCCCTCTACTTGCTCTAATACCCGCGCAAACCGATGTGCGATACCGCCAAGCCCCATAATACCAAATTTCACTTGCATATTACCTCCATTCTGCGCAGATTTATGCGCGTCAAAAGTTTGTACTCATTTCTTTATAGAATCATTTTATAACAAAGATGGATTATTTTGTATTATTTTTTTTATTTTATTTTGATTCTTATATAATCTGCTATCCTTCGAATCATTTCGACATATTTCAACACATTTTTCAGTTTTCATCATATTATAATAATGGAAATTAATTAGAATTTCCTAATTTATAATAGGAAGGAGTGAAAAATATGAATGGTTTTTATAACGGTCAATACAACTATGGACCAAACAACCAAAACGGAAACAACAATAACAACAATAATAATAACCATCGCTGCGAGCAAAGGCATGTCCATGAAATTCAAGGTAGTGTTATGATAGCAGAGGCTGAGGAAGAACCTCATAACCATCGGTTTGCTACTGTTTCCGGTGAAGCAATTGGAAATGGTCTCGATCATTTTCATGAAGTAAAATTCAGAACTGATTTTTTCGAAGATCACTTTCATGAATTTTGCGGCAGAACTTCAGGTGCAATTATTGTTGGCGATAGGCATGTGCACTTTTTAGAGTCTACTACAACTGAGAATGATGGACACACTCACAATTTCAGATTTGCTACACTTATTGATAATCCTATTGGTGAAGACTGCTAAATTTTTATCCTAAACAGCTGATAAATAGCCACTGCATCAAAACAATGCTATTGCATTGGGAGGTGCAGTGGTATAACAAAACAATTCATTTTGTACATCTCGTTTAGCTATTTCCGAATATTTTTGTGAAAAAGCAAAATAATATATTGTACTTTATTATTTAATAGGGAATGTTATTAATTCCTAAATATCTATTATATAAGTAATAATTAATTAACATTACCAAAAATCATAAGAAAGAGGGTTTAATAAATGGACAAACATACTAGTAACGTGGAATTACCAGTTGGCCTTGGTTTAGCACTGGAGAGCTATAATGCAATGGATTACTTCTACTCCTTACCGCCAGAATCTCAGCAGCAGATTATTGATCAGACCCATTCGATGCAGTCAAAAGATGAAATGCAAGCCTATGTTCAGTCAATCGTAAGGAATACATTAAAGTAAAGGATTAATCTTTTACTGAGTATTGCTCAATCATTTAGCAGCACTACTGGTTATTATTGGTAATATTATCGAATCCTTGGCAAAACTTTACCACAATTATCACCATTGCAATCAGAACATATGTTTGTTATAATATAGTTGGAGGTGCTATCTTATGGGTGCATTCGGCAATTATGCAAGACAACTCAAATATTCCATTGATTTTAATCAGGAAAGACCGATTGAGGTAACCGTTTTATTTTATCCTGACGGTAAATATCGACCCAATTATTTTCGGTATATCTCAGACACTAGTGAGCGATATACTTATAAAATTGATTTAGTAAAATACGTACGCAACTTCGCTCATTATGATTTGTTTTGCTGTACTTATACCAACTATGGGCTAAGGCACGAGGTGATTCTAAAATATTATCACGCTCACAGCATTTGGACTACCCCTATATAACTTGCACAAAAGTTCATGAATTTTTGTTCACAGCATCTTCATTATTTCACAATATTTTTGACACAATTCGGAGCTATTATAAACACATAAGATAAAGTAAATAAGAATTTTTATGATAGATTTTTCATACTCCCCCTCTAAAGCCAGTTTTGCAGAACTGGCTTTCCCACTGTGTATTACCTATCACCGAAACGCCTATTGTGCCTTCCAATAAATCGCTCCATCATTTCTGAAATGCTTCATATATGGCTTTTCTATGGCTGCTTGATAAAACAATATTGACAAAAATCTGAATCATTTTTTGTTATCGTTTTTATTAGCTCAAACCCGAAGTGCTGATAAATAGGAACGTTTTCAGGAGTAACTGTTTCTAAGATAATAGGAATCGATTTATCTTTACAAGCATCGATGATTGGCATAATCAATGCTCTAAAATCACCTTTTCCTCTCCTATTCTTTGCTATCGCAATTATATTAATATAATAATAGTTACCTTTAACATATTCCTTGTGCCATTTCAAATCGATATCTTTTAAGGCTTCTTTGCAGTTTTGTGTATATATTTGAAGATCACTGCCGTTTACAGAACGCGAAAGTTTAAGTTGGCACAAAATGCTTAAGAAAAGCACATAAATAGGTTTATATTTCTTTTTTTCATAGCCTATAATAACTGAATTCATGCTGTCATTTAATGAATTAATCTCGCTAGATTTGTGAAGCACCGGCATTTGTATGAAAAACAACTTTTCTAAAAATTCTTCCGGCTTTTCTATACCTTTTATCTGCTTGGCAACCAGCTGATCCTCCAAAAAGCAATCTAACAGAAGCTTAGCTACCAAGTGATAATGCACATCTTCTATTCTTATCATATCTTTCCTCCTGAATTTCTATCAATCAATCTTTTTATCGCTATCAATTGGTAAAGAAATAATTGAAATATCCCTTGCTTTTCTTCCGTCTGCAAATTGATAATTATACTTTTGTATCAGCCCCCATACTTCTGATAAAAATTGGTCAAACTCCTGATCGTTAAGCATTACAACTGAATTGCTTAAAAATAATTTATCCCTGACCGGATCTGCATTTTCACCATCCCAATAATTTTGAAATCTTGCATATTTGTTCATTAAAAAACCTAGTACATTCTGAGGAGCATTTTCCATCGTATTAATCTGTGACATTGCTTCCGTATTCAGAGCAAGAGTTCGTTCAAGGCTCCCTCGTATTTTTTTCTCGGCTACAACTAGGAGAATATTGTTTTCCAATAAGATATTGATATGGCGATATAATGTAGTTCTCGGAATATCATTAATTTTCTCACAAAGCTCTGAGGCCGTTATCGTTTCTTTTGTGGAAAGCATTTGTATAATTCTTGTTCTAATCGGATTCAAAATGAGATCCATTGCATCTTTCATAGTTTCCCTCCTTAATACCAAATATTGTTATTATTAATTTCCCGTTACAATCAAAGCATTATTAGTTCCATGTTTAATTATAATACCATTTATGGAATTAATCAAATAAAAAAAGTTTAAACATAGAAAAATCGTATTTCTCTGTTTAAACCCTTATAAATACTCTAATATATGTTGCAAAAGAATATCGTGTTTTTGCATACCTAGAGGAATATTTCCTTTAACGGTCTTCCATCACAATTTTCAAAATCAACTCCTAAGATCTCTGCAATGGTAGGGGCTATATCTATCATCTGAATTTCACCTAAGCGATAATTATTTTTGATCCCTTCTCCCGATATAACCAGTACACACTTATACTCCGGTTTGTCCGGTGAAAAGCCATGCGTCGCATAAGCGATTCCCTGTTCTTCCAGATCAGTAATTACCGATCCGTTCAAACTGTCCGAAAAGCAATAGCCTGTTTTAGCTTCCAGCATATAAGCTGCTGTTGATGAGACATGAAGGCTATCCAGTTCTTCTCTGGTATACAGTCTTTCTATTCCATAACAGTCCTCTGCCATAGCCTTTCTCAGAATATCCAGTGCCAATTGCTCCGCTTCAATATCATTTTCTTTTAAATGCAAATAAGCTGATCCACCCGCATTCTGTAGATAGGCTCTCCACTTTAATTCACCCTTCTCTTCATAGATAAGGCCGTTTTCCTGCAATAATTGATTCAGCCTTACCTTATATCTGATATTGATCTGCCCATGATCACCTACTACCATAAAAACAGTGTCCTTGGTGATGCCTGCTTCTCTCACTGCGTCGATAATATCTCCCAGCCTTTGATCCATGCGAAGGAGCACTTCGTCAACCTCCGAGCTATTGGTACCATATTCATGCTTTGCATCATCCAGATCAATCAGGTGCATCAGCAGCAAATTGGGCTGTTTTCTTTTTATAGTATCCACTGCGCACAGGGTTGTAAAATTATCCAGATAGGGCTGTTTTATTCCCTTTCTTACCCTGCCGAATTCTTTCTCCATTCTTATGCTATAAAGGGGACTGCCGTTTTTTAATATCTTAAGAGCCTGATTTTCCTTTTTGATTGCTCTTATCTCAGGTATGTTGTAACGAATAGCGGCCTTACCTGTCACAGGCCATAATATCCCGGCTGATTTCATTCCCTGTGCTTTTACAGCATCATAAATAGCAGGTACCCTAACGTCCTTTTTAAACCAGAACCAGCTCTGCTCCTTTTCCGGAATAAATGGCTGCAATGGATTATTATGATAGATTCCATGCTTATCCGGATAAACGCCGGTTACCATCGTGGTATGCACCACATAAGTAAGGGTCGGGTAAACGCTTTTTAATTCTGTGCTATAGGCTCCGTTTTTTATTAATCTCGATAGATTTGGCAGCTTACATGCCTTTTCCCAGTTATCCTCCGAAAATGCATCGTAGGAAATAACCATCAGATGCTTTGCTTTTCCTTTTCCTTTACTCATTTTCTCTACCTCACAATATTAGAACTAGATTTAAGATCCTTTGGCAAAGTAATAAATATAAAAAATCCGATGATAAATAGGGGAATAATGCCTATGATACTCAATCTGGCGCTGCCTGTAATCGTTGTTGTCAGAGACATTACCGTAGGACCAACAATGGCGGAAAATTTGCCAAAGATATTATAAAAACCAAAAAATTCATTTGCTTTTTCCTTTGGAACTATTTTTGCATAATAGGATCTGCTAAGTGCTTGAATTCCACCCTGGGCTGAACCAATCATGGCACCCAGAATAAAGATATGCCATACGGAGGATATAAAATAAGCCGCTATACAGGATATGATATAGGTAACAATCCCGACGATTATCATCGTTCTGGCTGAATACCGCTTTGCCAGATTCCCATATAGAATTGCACAGGGAAAGGCAATAATCTGTATAATCAGTAAGATCCCCAGCAAAGTAAAGGTGTCCAGAGCCTCTCCACCTAATACGGAAGTAGCATAGGGTACTACCATTTTAATGATTGTATCCACTCCATCGATGTAGAAAAAATATGCCATAAGAAAAATGAATACAAGCTTGTGCTGTTTGACATGCTTAAAGGTGTCCGCCAGTCGTTTAAAGCTGTTAATCACCGGACGTGGCTCTGGTTCGATATAGTGCCTCTGTTTTACGTCCTTTATCATAGGAACGGTGAGAAGCCCCCACCATAGAGCAGTTATAATAAATCCGATCTGATATCCGATTGCCTTGTCCATCCCCAAAAGGAAGATTAATAAGAGACTGATTCCAAAAGGAATAACACTTGATATGTATCCGAAGGCAAACCCAGTGGAAGAAACCCGATCCATTCGCTCGTCACTGGTGATGTCCACCAAAAATGCATCATAGAAAATATTGGCTCCTGCAAAGCCTATGGCTGATAATACAAAGAAAAGCACTAATAGCTGCCACCTGCCGCTGGAAGGAGAAACAAATGCAAGGGCAGCCGTAGCAAATACACCCAGGAAGGTAAAGAATATAAAAAAGCGTTTCTTCTTATCCTTGTAATCTGCTATTGCGCCTAGGATGGGGCTTAAAATTGCTACCAAAATACTTGCAATCGAATTAAAATAACCAAGATCCATACTGTTCTTTACATTATCAAACATGCCAAAGATAATCGGCAGCAACGCTGTTGTAACAGCCATAGAATAAGCTGAATTACCACAGTCGACTAAAATCCATGATCTTTCTTCTCTGCTTAATTTCATGAATCAATGTTCCTCCTAAGATTTATTTCTGTCGATATTATACCATAATGTTAAAACCAACAAGTAAAATCAGTGTAAAGTATAGATAAATTTTGAACCAATAATATATTTTTAATAATGCAAAGCCCTAATCTGATAACTGCTTATCTAAAAATGAGAAGATTTCATCATAATATTGCTTTCTTATTTCGGAGGTTCCATTATAGATTTCGTGCTTCGATTCCGGTATTGCTATGAGCCTTGTATTTTTAGATCTTTTGGCAAACCGTATCTGCCCTTTTGGTCTCACTGTGGTATCCATTCCGGCCTGAAAAAGCAGAACAGGAGTCTTAACCTGCCTCTCCTTCCTCCTTAGCTTACTCACAGCTCTTAAGCTTGCAAACGTCCAGGCACAGGAGGCACCATAGGTATGATAATTCTCATCCTTCAAGCGTTTTGAAAAAATATCGTTATATCTTACCTCGGATAAGCAGCTGCTGGAATCGAAAACAGGTATCCCATCAAAGGCCATGTGCCCTGACACATAATCTTCCTCTGAACGGGTAAGTCTTTTGAATAACATCACAAGCCACACCAGGGGTAATGGATTCCTGCCAAAATCAATCTCCAGCATAGGTGAAGATAGTATTGCACAGGAAAACACCTGCGGATACTGCTCTAAGTATAAGGCAGCGATTGCTCCACCCATGGAATGCGCATATAGAATCAGTTTTTCCTGTCGCCTGTTTTTTTGAACAATCTCCGTAACAAAACCATGAAAATCCAGCACGTACTCATCATAGGAGCGGATATAGACTTTACTTTTATCCTGTACTGTTCGTTGCGAATACCCATGGCCTCGATGGTCTGGAATATATACGGAATAACCCTCCTGGTAAAAGTAAAAGATTACTTCTTCAAATTTTTTCGTAAATTCACAAAACCCATGGGACATAACGATAGCCGCCCGTTCCTGGGGATGCTCGTAAGCCTCATAAAATATCCTTGTCCCATCAAAGCTTGTAAAATAATCAGTTTTACGATTTTTCTCTAGAAGAGGATGGACGATATGAATCATCTTCTCCATATAATCCTCTTCTCCTAAAAATATTTTCACATAAGGCTCCCTATCTTTCATATCGATAACTTCTTTCATATTCTTCCACTACCTTATTTGCAACATCAGGATAATTCGTAATCATCGCATCCACCTGGAACTCGCATAGCAGTTTCATATACTCTATCTCATTCACCGTCCAAGGTCGTACCGCAATGTTTCGTTTCCGGCAATCCTCTATAAAATTCGGATACTGGAGATTATATAGTGCTGGGTGCAAAGCCTCTACCCCATGCCTTGACGCATATTCCGGCATATTCAGATAGCCGTCCTCATATAGAAAGCCGACTTTAACGGTTGAGTCCAATTTCTTAAGCTTCATCACCGAATAATGATTGAAGGAGGAATAAATAACCTGTTCCCGGAGTCTCATTTTCTCATTTAGTTCCATTACCTTCTCTTCCAGCTTCTCATAGAACACAATTCCGTTCTTCAGCTCTACATTAATAACCATTCCGGTATTCTGCATAAGGTGATACACTTCCTCCAAGGTAGGGATTGTAACCGCACCATATTCCGGAAACTCTTTGTTCACATTGAGCTTTTTTATTTCTTCATAGGTATAATCCTTTACCCATCCTTCTCCATCACTGACCCGATTTACTGTTTCATCATGGATAATGACAAGCTGACCATCCTTCGTCATCTGCACATCCAACTCGATGCCATCCGCATTTAAATCAATTGCCTTTTGAAATGCTACCAATGTATTCTCAGGAGCATACCCTGAGGCACCTCTGTGTGCCCATACCAAAGTTCTTTTCATTCGCGCGTTCCTTTCCGATGATATACATTTCCTCTATCTTCCTTATTATACTCCCATATCAAAATAAAGAATAGAGATTATATCATTTTTTCCTAAAACTGTAAATTAAGGAGAATCTTATTGATGAATAACAGGATTATTTTTCGTTTCAACGTCATCGATATTATGTCCTTTGGTTCTCATGCAAAACAAAATACAGTCGCCTGACTTTTTATCCATCAAGCGACTGCATTACATTGATATTTTAAGAGAAACTTCTCTCTTATCCTTATTTTAAAAGTTCCATTTACTATGCACACATAGTTATCTGCCAAGCTTTTTTACTTTTCTATCGAAGACTTCAAATATACAATACTGCTATTTTGCTGCTCACCATTCCACTCTGTAAAAATAAGCTTTTCTCCGGAAGGACTCCAGCTGGTTGTAGCATACTGAATATCCACAGCGATCTGATTGGTCTCAGCTGTCAATAAATCGTAAATATATAGTCCATTAACTGCCGTACTATTTTCAGCACCTTTCAAATTATAAGCAATCATCCTCTGATCCGGTGACCAGGATACGCCTCCAAGCTCTGCACCTTCTGCAATTATTTTTTGGTTGTTTCCATCCATATCGCAGAGAATTAAGGTGTTCTTTGTGCTTCCACGTTGCAGCACTAACAGGTTATTGCCATCCGGTGAAGGAATCACATCATAAACATGGTTAATATTGAGCTTCGTCTTCTCCTTTGTTGCCTGATTTAACATGATAAGAGACTCATCATAGCTCGAATTGTAATAGATATTATCTTTAATCACACGAATGATATAGATCGATTCCTCTTTTAAATCCTCCAATACGGAAATGTCTCCTGATGTACTTGCTTGATATGCACCGCCCGCATAGGCTGCACCAACCACCACATTACCGGACCAACCAGCACTCATAGCTCCTCCGATATTATCTCCCCTGATGCCAAAGACATCCTTGGTATCAAGATTCATCACATAATATGCTGGATCTCCTAAGGTATATTCTGAGTATAACAGGTGCTTTTTGTCAGCAGAAAGAGCGGCTTCTCCTAAGAATACATCCTTTTGCTCTTTTAATAACTTATATTCCTTCGTATTAATATTATAAAGATATAAGCTTTTTGGATAGGATTCCGATAATTCTGCCAGACTCATCTTCTCCAGTGTGTCGTTTTCTTTGGATACAATCACTGTCTCCTCATCCAACCAATCAGATAAATTCGCATTTTCAATCCGGTCAATTTTCTCAACGGATACCACGGGTGCTTCTGTCTCCTGATCGGCATCATCAATTACTGTGATGGATGTTCCCGGCTCATTAGTGGTAACCTTGTTCTCATCCTTTAAACCACATGCAGTAAAGCTTGATAATATCATTAGTACGATTACGATTTTTGTTGTTTTTGATTTTTTCATTTTATATTACCTCCTTGATGTATTTATCATATCAGAGATATATTTCAATAAAATATACAGTTATATCGAAAATGCAAATTAAATGTAACAATTTTGTTTCTAAATCTATTTTTATGATGGTAGGGCAGGAAGGGTAATTCGAAAGGTGGTTCCAGCTGGGCTCGTATTCACAAGCGTGATGGAACCTCCCTGTATCCTGGCATGCTTTTTAGCAAGTGACAGGCCTAAACCTACACCGCCGTTCTCTCTGGATCTATTTTTATCCACGGTATAAAAGGGTTCAAAGATTGCCTGAACGAGTTCTTCCGGTATTCCGATACCGGTATCGGATATCTCGATTACTGACTGATCATCCTTGCAATAATTTTTTACGAAAATACTTCCCTCTGCTTTATTATACTTAATTGCATTGTCCAAGAGATTCATTAATATAATATTGATACTGTCTCTGTCCGCTTCCACATAGCTTTCCGTCAACTCTGTCTTAAGGCTGATACCAAATTTCTCAAGTTTTCCGCTCAGACTGTTTAGCACAGTCAGGATTGTCTGCTTTAGCTCCAGCTTTTCCATATTGTATTCAAAATCATATTTATCCATAGCTGAAAGCTGAAG
This sequence comes from Herbinix sp., assembly GCA_029239235.1. Classification (GTDB taxonomy): domain Bacteria; phylum Bacillota; class Clostridia; order Lachnospirales; family Lachnospiraceae; genus Mobilitalea. The sequence continues at coordinate 7,005 of JAQZBD010000024.1, read as the reverse complement.
CACCTTTACAACCATTTCATAAAGCTTTTGAGTCTCACTTTTAATATTATCTCTGGCGGTCTCCAGCAGTTCTTTATCCTCCGGATACATCTCCAGCAAATCAATATATGCTTTGATTGAGGTTAGGGGCGTCTTGAATTCATGGGTTACATTCCCAATAAACTGCTTTTGCTGTTGATCAAGTAAGGATAATCTGCCCACCGCCAAGGTTAGCTTCTCCTGCTCCGTCTCCATATCCTGCATAGTCTTCTTTATTTGCAGACTCATAGCCTGAATTCCCTTGCTAAGCCTTCCTATTTCGTCCTGGCGGGAGAGAACCTCGGTGTCATAATGCCCTTCTCCAATAAGGTCCACCGTCTTCCCAAGCCGGATAATACTATTAGCGAAGGAGTCAAAATAAAAATAAGCCAGGATAAAGCTAAGGAAAAACACTCCTGCTCCTACCAATATAAATAGCTGGCGGATTTGTCTGTAAAACTCCTGGTGTCCTTCCAGTGAATAATTAAATTGTACCACACCGACTTGCTCACCCCCCACTCTTAGGGGTGCCATATAATACAAAGCGTCATCTTCTACCAAATATGCCGTTTTATTGGCTAAGGCATATTCCAGAGTTAGTTTCACATTTTTAACTTCTGTATGAGACACTTTTTTACTGACGATTGATCCATTTTCATCATATAATACCACCGTTTGACCGCTGATCAATTCTAATTGCTCTGCGAACTCCCTTCCCTTTGACGATAGAAAGGTTTGCGGCACCTTATTTGCTTCAGCTAAAATATTCTGTAAGAAATAAGTATTGGCAGTTTGAGCCTGCTGTTTCAGATACTGTTCGTACTGTGCCTTCTGATTATCCTTGACTCCATTTAGCACCAGCAGACTTAAGATGAATACGGTTAGAAGAAGCAGAACCGCCAGGAAAATACTGAATTTAAATTTTATACCGATTCTCACTGTGGCCTCCTAACGCTTTATAGCCTACTCCATGAACAGTTTGCAGGATATCCATGTGACTTGAGCCTAATTTTTTACGGAGCCTTTGTACATGAATATCAACGGTACGTGTTCCTCCCACGTACTCCATACCCCACACCAGATCTAAAAGCTGCTCCCTTGTATAGACTCTATCCGGTTTGGAGAAAAGCAGAGCTAACAAATCATATTCTTTGGGAGTTAAGTTCAGCAGCTTATCTCCTGCTAAGGCTGTTCGCTGCTGCAGATGGAGCACAATTCCTCCAAGGCTTATCGTATCTTCCTCTGGAACCACGCCAGCGGTCTGCATTCTTCTAAGCAGTGATTTTAAACGTGCCAGTAATTCTCTCATATCAAAGGGCTTTGTGATATAATCATCCGCTCCAAGCTCCAGCCCAAGGATTTTATTAACAATATCATCCTTTGCTGTCAGCATGATAACTCCAATGCGCTTTTGATCCGGGAGCTTCTTTAGAATATCATAGCCATCCATTCCTGGCAGCATGACATCTAATATAATTGCATCCGGACCAAATTCCTGTAGTCTTTTGAAAGCCTCACCGCCGTGATAAACCGCCTCAACAGTATATCCTTCCTTTTTCAGTGCAAAGGCAATCGCATCCGCAATTTTCTTTTCGTCCTCTATGACCATTATCTTTTCATTCATGATAGCATCACTCCTTACAATCAATCTTTCTTAAGCAATTTACGGGTAGAATATAATCTGGAAAATTGTAGGTATCATGTTATTAACTGTTGTTTACATGTCATTTTCATGTTATCTTCATGTTTTTTTTGATATTTTTTTGATATTATTATGATATAAACTATTTGTTTCAATTTTATTTTAATTCAAATCTTAACTTAAGTACACTATTTTTCGGAAATAATGAACTTTCAATCATAATTCACTTTCTACAAACTATTCCTAATAATAGTTCCAAATATCTTGCTCTTTTAACCCTATCATAATGATCCAGAGGTAAAATTTCATTTATCCTGTAAGAATGAATATATGTTTATTGTCTATTACTGAAAGCCACAATGCAGACTTTCAGTAATCTTGTCTTCAATTGTGTGCAAACCGTCATCTTGCGATTGCTTCTCGCGATCACTTCTTGCGATCACTTCTTGCGATTGCAATATCTAGTAAGCGATATTATTCAACGCTGACAGGTATCTGTCAGCGTTGTTCCGTTATAATGGCTATAACAACAAAAAAATATAACACGGAGGACTTTTTAATGATTATTAAAAACATCTACAAAAATTTATACGAAGCAGATTTCGCTTATACGGAACATTATACAAAACAGGTTATTTATTTCATTGCGGAGGATTTGAGCGCCTTAATAATAGATACCGGTTATGAGAAGGATTCGGAACAACTGGAAGCTTATCTTAAGGAAAGGAACATTCAGATTGAGAAAGTAATTATCTCCCATTACCATGATGACCACTTCTCTGGGCTTAAAGCATTAAAACGACATAACAAAAATATTGAGATACTTGGCTCCAGCAAATTCAAGCAGACTCTGGAAAAGGAATATTCGGAGGATTTTCTGCTAGACTCAGCTATCTTTCCAACCATGTTCTGTGATAACCATTCATTTATCTTCGGCGGCCATCAGATCAGATTCGAAGAGGCTGGCGGACATTCCGATTCCAGCTTGCATATCTTCATTGATGACAAATATGTACATGTCGGTGATAATATAATCTTTGCTACCGATGGTATGGCAATGTTACCATTACCCTATGCCAGTATCAAGGAGCATATAAATACACTTAAGAAATTAAAAGAAAATCAGAAGGTTTTATACCTCGGATCACATTTCTCCTCTTCTGTCAATTTACATAAGGATATGAGAAAAGAAATTGATGCCAGAATTAAGTACATGGAACTACTTATGGAGTTGCAAGCAACTCTAAAGGCTCCTATCGGTTATGATAAGATCAAGGATATGCTTCCAATCGAATTTAATCCAAGATGGCATGATCTTATGCTTTTATTTTTAAAGGAACAGCAGGAGGAAGTTTATGAAACTCAGTAAAATAAAAAATCGAGGTACCTTATTTACCTATGATCATCCTGGGTGGGATTTAAATATTTACTTAATCAGAGGAAGAAACTATAATTATATTATTGATACTGGTATAGGGTCATGCTGTATCGAACCAATCTTGAATTACATAAAGGATGATGCAAAAAAGACTATCATAATTAATACGCACTATCATTGGGATCATGTATGGGGAAACAGTTCCTTCGAAGGCTGTATCCTCATATCTCACAAATTATGCCGGGAAATGATTCAATCACATTGGGATGAGATGCTATCAAAGAACGGCAACTATTGTTATGGTGAGGCAAAAATGCTCCTTCCCAATCTGATTTTCGAGGATGAGTTATATTTTTGCGAAGATAATATAAGACTCTTCCATAGTCCCGGACATACCTTAGATTCTATTAGTATTTTAGATGAGGAGGATCACGTTCTGATCCTCGGAGATAATATTGGCGACAGCATGGAGGAGCTTCTCCCAAGCATTAATTGCAAGAGGGCTATTTATAGAAATACTATGTTAAAATACGAACAGATGAATTTTGATATTTGCATTTCAGGACATAATAAGGTTTTAGAGAAAGAAATAATTCGAACTATATTAAGTATGGTATAATTGATTATTCAAGGTTAGCTTCAAAGGCGAGGGGTATTAAATTTGAAAAAAACAGAACGAATGAATGCAATCATTTACATCCTAAAGGAAAAGGGGAAGCTTACCGCCGGTGAGATTGCAAGGCTTTTAGAGGTAAGTGAACGCACGATTTATCGAGACATTGATGCCCTTAGCCAAATCAAGGTTCCCATCATTGCCTATGAAGGGAATCAGGGCGGTTATGAAATCGATCCCGGGTACTTTATTCCTTCTATTCAGCTTACAGAGGAGGAAATAACCAGCTTTCTTATCCTTCTTAAGCTTGGGAAGGAACTTAAAGTTCCCGGACTCCATAAGAATTATGATATGCTAAGCTTCAAGTTGTTAAATGCAGTCTCAAATGACAGCAGACCGCAGCTTGAGAGGTTTTTTAATAAATTTAAGTTGTATATCAACCGTATTAATCCCGGCTCTTATGTGGAACAGGTTTTAGAAATTATTATGAAAAGCCTTGAGCAAGAGAAAAAGGTTAAACTCACTTACTATACACCGGGAAAGGATAGCTTAACCGAAAGAGAAGTATCTCCTTACCGATTTATCTTTGATGAGGGCGGCTGGTATATCTCTGGTTATTGCCATCTGCGTAAGGCAAAGAGAACCTTTCGCTTAGATCGAATTAAGAGCATTGAATTAATGGATTGTCCATGTATTTTCCCAGTGGATATGGATTTGATCGAGAAAGTCGATCAAAAAACAGATCGTTATTTACTGGAGATAGCTCCACGCTTTTACGAAATCATAAAGCATAATTATTATATGGAAGACCATAAAATACTGCAAAATACGGAGAGGCTTTTGGTTGAAGTACTTACAGACAGTAAGAATGCCATCCTTGAGCTTGCACTGAAAAATCCTGACACTCTTAAAGTTATAGAACCCAAAAGTATTTGTGACGAATTAAGAACTATCGTAAAGGAATTAGTTCAGACTTATGATTAGGTATTGCTTTTTGACAATATAAAACGGCTAAGTGTAAGGTCCTTTTTGCCTAGACCTAAACTTAGCCTTTTTACATTTTTCATTATTTGCGTCTGCTTATTTTAGCTTATGAAAATATGTAACCTGATTATAAAGCAACTGCGGGTCTTACTCCTGCACAGCTATCGTCTGATACTGTTTCTAAATTTCTGCTTTTCCTTATACATCTGCTTATCAGCCTTTTCGATGATATAGTCTAAATCAATATCCATACCGGAATGATAATGAGCTAATCCATGGCTTGCCATAATAGTATATGGGAGTTCTTCCTTGGAGTTACATTCGTTAAACTGCTTTACTATCTCACTCCAAACCTTTTCCGATTGAGATTTATTCATATCCTTAAAGATGATAATAAACTCGTCACCACCCATTCGGAAAAAGATATCCTCTTCCTTTATGCTCTTTTTTATTATATTACAGAAGGTAAGAATATAGCGATCTCCCTCACCATGTCCATAGGTGTCATTAATATGCTTTAAATTATTGATATCCAGGAAGCAAAGAACAAATTCCAGATAGTCTTCCCTGGAATCCGCAATTAACTCCTCCAGCCTCTTTAAGCCCATTCTCCTGTTTAAGATTCCGGTTAAGGTATCTGTAGAAGCATAATGATTCAGCTCTTCCTCAGCTTTTCTAATCTCGGTAATATCCATAATCCCGGTCAGAATGCATTTTTCACCATGATAGTCAATTAATTCGTAATTTGCCGTAACCCACATATGCTTGCCGTTAAAATCATACTCTACAATCCGATTATAGGTACTGCTATGCTCCAATAATTCTTCTTGAAGGGCAAGTATACTGTCATTCTTGATAAAACAATCAATTCCATGTATACTATGCAACCCCTCTGAATCGATTTCCAAAAGGCTGCAGGCTCTTTTATTTGCTTCAATCACCTTCCCATCCTCCATTCTTGTAATAAATACCGGATAGGGATTCACATAAAATAGCTTTTTAAAATTCTCCTCATTCTCCGTGAGTTCTTTTCGAAATAAGAATTCCACCATTCGATGACGATAAAAAACAAAGCCAAGTAAAAAAGCAGCAATAATCAAAACGGTAGCATTTATAAATTTAACAAGAAATAAATCGATATCATCATTTAATAAAGCAATGCCCGAAAGGAAAATCAAATGATTTACTCCAAAGGCCAAAAGCATGTAGGACGGTTTTAAAGCAAGTGCAGTCGCAACAATTAGTGATAATATGATATAGGAATATATATTACCAGTGTATCTCTGACTATTGATTGACGAAACAGCACCCACTAGGATATAAAAAAATACATACAGCTTTAATATAAAATACAAGATGGGATAATTATGATTCCCACTCATATCCACTAGCCTTTTATAAAAAATTAAGATCATGGCGGAAGCTGCTACACTTATAATATGTCCTGCTATGAGTGTTTGGCCATAGGCCCGATTCACACCATTTTTTATAATGATCCAATCCATATATGCCCAAAAGATACCTAGACAAACAGTAGCTAGAGAGATTAGTCTGATTCGGCTGAGAACTACCTGACTATTATGACGTTCAAACTCTTCTTGCTCTTTATCTGGGCGACTTATTAAAAGCATAAATCCCTTCTTTATCCATTCCATAAAATTGTTCCTTTTTATATTAAACATTTTATTTCATTTGCAAGATATAAGAACAGCATTCCCTTTACAAGGAATGCTGTTGTAACACAAATTTATTATACCAAATGATAGATTAGGAAGCAAGATTATTTTGAATTCACCTACGATGGTACTAGTTAAATCGCTGCTCTGTTCTTTCTATTATTTCATCCTGTAAAGCTTTGCTTAGATTCCTGAAATGGTCGCTATACCCGGCTACCCGTACAATCAAGTCCTTGTACTCCTCCGGTTTTTCCTGAGCATCAATCAAGGTCTGCCTGTCGATCACATTAAATTGAAGATGATGTCCATCCAGTTCAAAATAAGTCCTTACCAGATTCGCCATTTGCTCCAGTCCATTTTCTCCTGCTACAACGGAGGGAACAAATTTCTGATTCAAAAGCGTACCGCCGGTTCTTAAATGATCCATTTTTGAAGCGGATTTTATCACTGCTGTGGGACCATACAGATCGGCTCCCTTTTCCGGCGAAATCCCTTCCGACACCGGCTTGTGTGCCAATCTGCCATTGGGGCTTGCTATCATTACCTCTCCAAAATAAATATGACAGGTCGTCGGCAGCATATTTACACCATAAACCCCGCCTTTCACGTTAGGTCTTCCCACCACACTGCTGCAATAATAATCAAAGACCTCCCACATTATCTGATCTGCATAATCATCATCATTTCCATACTT